>NZ_WIPE01000056.1:347968-496677 GCF_009760835.1 Bacillus sp. EE-W1
AGGGGAAGACCCCCCACTGATTATAGTTTCACTTTATGAAGTAAGGGGTGGAATTGTGCAGAAAGATATAATGTATAACACTGAGATGGATGAAACGTTAAAAGTTATAAATAAAGGCTTAAAGAAGACGACTCGTCCGAAGCGAATTATAGTAGTAGGGGCCGGTATGGCTGGGTTGGTTTCGGCATCTTTATTAAAAGCTGCAGGACATGATGTAAAGATTTTTGAAGCAAACAACCGGGTAGGTGGCCGCATAGAGACGGTTAGAATGGAAGATACCGGATTATATTTAGATGTTGGGGCAATGAGAATTCCGTATTCGCACACATTAACGATGGCATATATAAGAAAATTCGGGCTACAGGTAAGCCCTTTTATTAATAGGAATGAGACAGATATCGTTTACGTAAATGGCCGAAAAACGACATTAAAACAATACGAAAAAGATCCAAGTATATTAAAGTATCCTGTGGAAATGAATGAAGTTGGGAAAACGTCTGAGGAGCTATTAATGTTAGCGGTGCAGCCCATTATAAATTTTATAAAAAAGAACCCAGAGAAAAATTGGGATATTGTAGTAAAGGATTTTGGGAGATACTCTACAGGACAATTTTTAAAGTATTACCCTTATCAATATAATACTTACTTTTCACCAGTAACAATAGAGATGATTGGTGTTTTATTAGATTTAGAAGGTTTTTTGGAAAGGTCATTTGTTGAGACGTTACGCTTTTTATATATTATGCAAGTGGAGAGTGGATTTTGTGAAATAGTAGGCGGGAATGATAGATTACCAAAGTCCTTTTTACCACAATTAGAAGAAAATATTATATATAATCAAAAATTAATGAAGCTACAACAACATGATAATGGTGTGACAGCTTTCTATCGAAACGAGGAAACTTTTGAATATAGTAGTATTAATGGGGATTTAGTTATTATTACAATCCCATTCTCGACAATGCGTTTTGTGGAAGTAGATCCATTTAATTCTATATCTCATGAAAAATGGAAAGCAATTCGCGAATTGCATTATATGCCAGCGACGAAAATAGGAATTCAATTTAAAAGTCGATTTTGGGAAGAACAAGGACAATTAGGTGGCAGGATTATAACGGATTTGCCAATTCGTTACGCCTATTATCCAAGTCACGGAATTGGAGAAAAAGGACCTGCTATGATGTTAGGAAGCTATACATGGTCTTATGATGCGTTGTTATGGGATGGGTTATCAAAAGGTGATCGTATTTATTACACACTACAAAATTTAGCGACAATATTAGGCGATCAAGTATATGATGAGTTCATGTCTGGCATATCCAAAAGTTGGACATTGGATCCATATGCACTGGGAGGGTTTGCACTATTTCAGGCAGGGCAAGAATCTGAGCTACAACCAGCGATTATAAAACCAGAGGGGAGATTATACTTTGCAGGTGATCATACAACGTTATATCACGGATGGATACAAGGTGCAATTGAATCTGGAGTTCGTGTAGCGGTAGAGGTAAATGGTTAAAATGTGTAAAATTCAGAAATTTCTTTACTGTATAGTTTGAGATGGATATTATTATATATAAAAGAATTAAAAGGAGTGTTGAAAGTGAATCCGTTATTATTTGATTTTCCTTCTGAATTTTATACTGATAGGCTATTTATTCGAATGCCGAAACCAGGTGACGGTAAAGCTGTATACGATGCAATTCAAGCTTCTATGAAAGAATTAAAACCATGGATGGTTTTTGCACAAAAAGAGCAAACAGAGGAAGAAGTAGAGGTGAGCATTAGAAAATCACATATTCAATTTTTGCAGCGTGAGGATTTAAGATTACTAGTTTTTTCGAAAGAAACAGGTGAATTTATTGCATCAGCTGGATTGCATCGTATTAATTGGGATATACCTCAATTTGAAATTGGGTATTGGATTGATTCAAGGTTTAGTGGAAAGGGTTATATGGTAGAGGCTGCAAAGGGTATAACGGATTATGCTTTTTCTGAGCTGAAAGCAAACCGCGTAGAAATTCGATGTGATTCTTTAAATAAGAAGAGTAGAGCGATACCTGAGAAATTAGGATTTAAGTTAGAAGGTACATTGGAAAGTGCGAGTGTAGCGGTAGATGGAAATGGATTAAGGGATATGTGTGTATTTGCCATGACTAGAAATACATATGAAAAAGAAGAGCTGTAAAGAAACAGCTCTTCTTTTTGTGTATTATGGTACAGGATGTCCATTAGAGCTTTCGAAAATTGTAAACCATTGTTGACGATCTAAATTAACTTTTGTAGCAAGGGCGGCTGTTTTAACACGATCTAATTTACCAGATCCAACGATTGGCATCATGTTAGCTGGATGAGCAAGCAGCCATGCATACATAACTGTATCGATGCTAGTAACATCTAGTTCAGTAGCAACCTTCTGTAAAGTTTCACGTAAACGTACAGCACGTTCTGATTGACCAGTAAAGATTTCTCCGCCAGCAAGAGGCGACCAAATCATAGGATTGATTCGCTTTTCTTGGCATAAATCAATTGTCCCTTTTTCGAAATGTTCAAGCTGCATCGCAGATACTTCAATTTGATTTGTAATGAGCGGGAAATTTAAATAAGAACTTAACATATTAAACTGTGAAGGTAAAAAGTTAGATACACCGAAGTGACGGACTTTTCCTTCTTGCTTTAAGCGTGAGAACGCTTCTGCTACTTCATTTGGATCCATAAATGGATCAGGGCGATGAATGAGCAGTACATCAATATAATCTGTATGTAAGTTTTGTAATGAGTCTTCCGCGCTTTTTATTATATGTTCAGCACTCGTATTGTAGTGCGCAACATATCTCTCTGGAAATTTTGGTGATGGGGGAGCGATTCCACATTTTGTGATAATTTGCATGTCTTCGCGTAAGGAAGGCTTGAGTTGTAACGCTTCTCCAAATAATCCTTCACACGTATATCCGCCATAAATATCAGCATGATCGAAAGTAGTAATTCCCATATCCATACAAGCTTCCATAAAAGAAAGTAACTCTTGCTTTGGCATATTCCATTCTGCTAAACGCCAAAAACCTTGAATAATACGAGAAAATTCTAGTGTTTCGGCCATTTGAACTCTTTCCATTATAAGTACCTCCTTGATGAATGAATCATTTTTTGAAAAGGCTTTCTTGCTACATATTATTATATAGTTACAGTGTCGTACATACAATAAATATGTTTTGCTACAAAAACGATTTTCTCTATATGCTATAATGTAAAAACATATAGCTATAAGGAGATGTACGAAATGATTCCAGTAACAATATTAACTGGTTTTCTTGGATCAGGGAAAACGACATTATTAAATCGCATTTTATCAGAAAATCACGGTCATAAATTAGCAGTGATTGTAAATGAAATAGGACAAATTGGTATTGATAATCAGCTGATTATGAATGTCGAAGAAGAGATTATGGAGATGACGAATGGATGTTTATGTTGTACTGTACGTGAAGATTTACTAGTCGCTTTAAAACAATTACTGGACGTAAAAGCAGAAGGTAAAATGGAATTTGATGGATTAGAAATTGAAACGACTGGTCTTGCAAATCCAGGTCCGATTATTCAAACATTCTTTTTAGATCCTGTGATTCAATCTGCATACCAAATTAACGGCGTTGTAACAGTAGTAGATAGTTATCATATACATAAACATTTTGAAAAAGGACTAGAAGCAAAGGAACAAATTGCATTTGCTGATGTCGTTTTAGTAAATAAATTAGATTTAGTGGATGAAAGTGAAAAGGAAAATCTATTGCAGGAACTGCAAGGTATTAACCCAACTGCAAAGTTAATCGAGGCGACTAACTGTGATGTAGATATTCCATCGTTACTACAAATTCAAACGTTTAAAACGAAAGATACGTTACAAATTTATCCTCATAAAGAGCATAATCATCTAGAAGGGGTAAAGTCGTTTGTACTACGCGAAGAGCGACCGTTAGATTTACAAAAACTAAATGAGTGGATGTCAGCTGTCGTTCAAGAGCTAGGGGAGTATTTATATCGCTACAAAGGAATTTTATCGATTGATGGAGTAGATAAACGTATCGTTTTCCAAGGTGTGCATACACTGTTTGCTGCATCATATGATAGAGAGTGGCAAGAGGGCGAAGAACGAGTAAGTGAAGTTGTGTTTATCGGAAAAGATATTAATAAAGAATGGTTCCAAGAACATTTCGGGGAGTGTGTGAAATAAGTCTGCATATATTGCAGGCTTATTTTTTTGACTTAACTAAGTATTTTGTAGAAAAATGCTAGATTGCAAAAAACGAAGGATAATAAAAAGCCTGTTTTCACAGGCTTGTATGTTCATTTACTAGTAACTCCATTACAACACCTACAACTGGTCCTTCATCATCAATATCGCCATTTAAACGGAAGCCAAATGATTCATATAGTCCCATTGCAAGTTTGTTGTCTGGATGTAAACTTAAATAAATTATTTTACATTCAAATTTATCTTGTAAGAATTGAATGAGTATGCGAAGAAAGCGTTTTGCGTATCCTTTTCCTTGATAGCGTTGGTCAATCATAAAGCGGTCTAACCATACGCTTTTACGTTTTTCCCAATACCATCCATACATTGCATATCCTACAAGTGTTTCGCCATCATATAAACCTACTGACGTTCCGTTTTTCTCATATAATGATTCTGCTAGAGAAAACGCATTGCTTTCAATAAATTGCTGCTGGTCTTTTGCGACGTTTAAAGCAGCTACCGAACGCCAATTTGTTTCTGTTACTTCACAAATGTGAAGAGTCATAATTCCAACTCACCTTCTAAATTAATATAGCTTAAAAGCTAATATGGATAATTTTACTTGTTATTTTGGTCAAGTCAAGTAAGAGCGAATAAAAAAGAAGCTGAATGACTCGTTCAGCTTCTTAAAAAAATTGATTAGTTAGTAGCTTCTTTCAATGTGTTTACGTTTTCTTCCATTAAAGTGAAGTAATCTTTATTGCTCTTCGCGTCATCTTCAGAAATAGTAGCAAGATGATTTAAGCGTAAAATTTTTGTGCCCGTTTCTTTTTGAATAACAGATGCTACTTTTGGAGTAGAGAATGTTTCAAATAAAATATATTTTAGATTATGTTCTTTTACTGTTTTTGTAATGTCAGCAAGCTGTTTTTGAGATGGTTCATCAGAAGCTGAAATACCAGCGATAGCAATTTGTTTCAGGCCATAGCGTTGTTCCCAGTATCCATAAGCCGCATGAGAAACTAAAATATCTTTCGTTTTTGCATTCGCAATAGCTGCTTTAAATTGATCATCTAAATCAGTAAATTTTGTTTGAAGTGCTGCAAAGTTTTTTTCGAACTCTTGTTTATGGTCAGGTTGTAATTCTACAAGTGCATTTTTAATTTTTTCAGCCTGTTTCATTGCCAGGGTAGGGTCTAACCAAATGTGTGGGTCTTTATCGTGATGATGTTCCTCTTCTTTATGGTCGTCTCCGTGATCATGATGCTCTTCTTCAGTAGAAGTACGCAGTTCAATACCTTTTGAAGCATTTACAATTTTAACATTTTCTTTTTGTAATGTTTTTTCCATTTTTTCAGCAAATGGTTCTAATTCAGCCCCGTTATAAACGAATAAATCGGCTTTTGCAACTTTTACTGTTTGTTTTTGACTTGGTTCAAATGTATGAGAATCTGCACCAGGTGGATAAATTGCTTCAACCGTTACATAGTCGCCACCAATTTTTTTTGCGAAATCTGCAAGAGGAAAAATAGTTGTATAAACAGTTAGCTTTCCATCTTTCTTGGCATTACCTTCTTTTTTATTTGAGCAGCCAGTAAAAATTAAAGTGAAAATAAGTAAGAATGAAAATATAGTCAATCTTTTAGGCATGAAGTTCTCCTCTTTTCTTTTTTTACGGATATATTTTCCCCAATTATAGAAGAAAAATATCATTTTAATACAAAACGGAATAATTACGTTTTAGTTTGCGAACTTAGTATAATACATCTTTTATAAAGTTGCAATAAATAATAATCATTCCGATTTGTTTTTGTTATAAAGTTGTCAAATTTGGATGTATTATTTTTAGGAATGCATGCATATGTGACAACGCTACGTTCATATATTTGAAAGGAGGGTGTAGAGGGGGATGAGTGTTTGGGTTACTTAATGGAAGCTATTTTATTGATATTAGCGGTAGTATTACCATTAGCATTAGTCTTAATTTTTTTAAGAAGATTAATAAGTAATTTAGGAGATGCATCAACAGTAACAAAATTGCGAGAGAAAGATGAGAAAAAAGAGTGAGTAAAGCACTATGCGTACGCATAGTGCTTTACTTGTGGTAAAATGAGAGCAGGAAACTCCTAAAAGTTGTATTTTACTGAAGGAGAGAAAAGTAAAATAAGAGGTATATGCATATATGAATAAGCGAACAGCGTTAGTACTTGGTGCAAGTGGTTTAGTTGGACAAGAGATAACGCGTCTATTACTTGAATCAGATTACTACGATTCGGTTACTATTTTTGTAAGGGAACCAATGCAATGGCAACATGAAAAGTTACAGCAAAAGCAAATAGATTTTTCGATGTTAGAGGAATATAAAGAGTTTTTTGCTGTAGATGACGTATTTAGTTGTCTAGGAACAACAATCAAAAAAGCAAAAACAAAGGCAAATTTCAAAAAGGTAGATTATGAATATACGTTACGAGCTGCTTGTTTAGCTGAAAAACAAGGGGTACAAAATTTCCTTGTTGTGTCTTCAATGGGAGCAAAACCTAAATCGTTTTTCTTTTATTCGCAAGTTAAAGGGAGAATGGAAGAGGAATTACAAAAGTTAGTCATTGGTGGTATTCACATTTTTAGGCCATCTTTATTAGTAGGAAATCGACAAGAATTTCGTTTCGGTGAACGAATGGCTGAAAAATTATCTCGTATCATTCCTTTTATATTTAAAGGGGCTTTCAAAAAGTATAAACCAATTTCAGCGAAAGATGTGGCGAAAGGGATGTATATAACTGCATTGCGAGAAGAAACGGGTATTTATATTTATAACTCAAATGAAATTACAACGATAGAATAAAAAACGAAAAGAATGACATGTATTTAAAAAAAGTTTGAATCTTGAATGAATAGTAAATACATGTAGTTTAGCAATTATAAGAAAGTAAAAAAGGAGTGGGGAGCCCACTCTTTTTTTACGATAATTTATTATGCAAATCGCATTTTTATCCCTCTATTTGTGGACAGCAAAATCCCCGCGGATTAAAGTTTCACTTTATACATCTCCAACACTCTTGATCTTGTACGACAAGTGATCTCGTTTATTGCAATGCTATTTTTAGAGTCGTATTATACTAACTGATGATTTCGTGTTATAAGAATGTTTCACCTCATTTGAAAATATACTACTATCATATATCCATTGTTTGTAATGCCAATAAATCAAATAGAATATACTTTCTATTTGGAAATAATCTGTTTTTATATCTGTTTGAGTAAAATCTGAAGGGAATTGGGTTCCGAAGATATAAAAGTCCCATATGTACTACTCCGTATTTTTTGGAGATTTGCAAAAGGAGGATATAAGAATGAGTAAAAAAGAAATGTTGCAAAATGGAATTAAGCAAGTGTTTTACGAAGAAGAATGGTATCCACCTTTATCAGACGCGTTAAAGGACCTTACTGCTGCACAAGCATGTTGGCAACCAGAAGGAGAGGCTAGTAATACGATTTGGGAAAATGTAAACCATTTACTTATCTTTAAAGAACGCTTACTTGCCCGCTTGCATCAAGATGAAACATTTGTGGCGCCACAAAATAATGATGAAACGTTTGTCCAAGGTGGACGTAATGATGAGGATGCTTGGCAACAAACAGTGTTGCGAACAATTCAAGTGCATGATGCCTTACAATCTGCATTAATATCCCTTCAAGAAGCAGAACTAAATCAATTAACTCCTTCTCTACCAATTTGGCAACAATATATGAACATCCTTTTGCACGATGCTTATCATACCGGGCAAATTGTGCAACTTCGCAAGCTTCAAGGTTCATGGCCAGCGCATCGTTCTTATTTGTAAATGATACTTAAAATTGTTGGAGTTATAAACGAAACAAACGAATCAATATGTAGAATACTACTATATGAAAAAACAATTTCTCACTTAATCTGAGGAATTGTTTTTTTCGTAATCATGATTGTGGAATTCGATTTTTAACCCTGTCACATATTCAGAAAGGGAGATAAATACATAAAAAAATAGGTGTATCAAGCAAAATGTTGATCCACCTTAAAACGATATTATGAAATAACATACGTTATCTTATAGTATACTTTTTATTCCTCTAGATTCAGTAGTACATATTATTCTCGGTTTTATTTATTTGTATGGAGTTTCCCCGGTGCTCGTTTGTATTGATACGGTTCTTCTAACTCAAAACTAAGTTCATTGGCGGCTATTCTTGGAAAGTAAGGATTGCGAAGTAACTCACGTCCGATAAAAATTAAATCTGCTTCGTTATTATTTAAAATTTGTTCTGCCTGTACTCCATTCGTAATCAAACCAACAGCCCCAGTTGCAATGTTAGCATGTTCTTTAATATGTTTAGCATATTGCACTTGATACCCGGGATATACATCGATGTGTGCCGGAACAACAGCTCCAGAACTACAATCAATTAAATCTACTCCTTGTTCTTTCATCCAGTTTGTATATGGAACGTAATCTTGAACCGTTAAACCGTCAGGATGATAATCGTTTGCTGAAATACGAACAAATAACGGTCCGTTCCAAACTTCATTTATTGAGTCAATGATTTCACGTAAGAAACGATAGCGATTTTCAGGTGAACCTCCATATTCATCGGTCCGTTTATTAGAAAGTGGAGAAAGAAATTCATTAATAAGATAACCGTGAGCGCCGTGTATTTCAATAACGTCAAATCCAGCTTGTTTGGATCGTATTGCAGCCTCTTGAAAAGCTAATATGGTCTTTTTTATTTGCTGTATACTCATTTCTACTGGGATTTTCATAGTTTCATTAAACGGAATTGCGGATGGAGCGAGAGCATCCGTTTCTAATTCAGCTTTTCTTCCGGCGTGAGCAAGTTGAATGGCGGCTTTTGCGCCGTTATCATGTATAAAAGTTGTCGTTTTATGTAAGCCTTCAATTAGGCTATCATCCCATATACCTAGGTCTTTATTAGAAATTCTTCCTTCAGGTAACACGGCTGTTGCTTCGATCATAACTAAACCAACTTGACCAGCAGCTCTTGTTCCGTAATGAACGTGATGGAAATTAGTTACTTGGCCATCCTCGTTTTCTGATGAATACATGCACATAGGTGACATAACGATACGGTTTTTTAATGTAACGTCCTTAATTGTATAAGGTGAAAAAAGTTCAGAATTCATCCAATAGCCTCCTAGATTGAATTTTCTTACATTGTATCATTCTTGTTTTTGTTTCCCTAATAAAACGCTTATACGAAAAATTTTGTCTATTCGTGTTACAATAATTAATATGAATTGAATTGGAGGATGACATATGTACCAGGCTTATTATGAAAGTGAATTAGGCTTGCTGGAAATTACAGCGAACGATAAAGGAATTACGTCTGTTATATTTGTTGATGAGAGACAAGAAGAACATAAAAATGAAATAATAGATCAATGTATAAATGAGCTAGATGAATATTTTAAGGGGAAAAGAAAAGAGTTCACAGTCCCGCTATCTGCTGAGGGAACAGTATTTCAAAAAAATGTATGGGATGCGCTTTATACTATCCCTTATGGCGTAAGTGCTTCATATTTAGATATTGCAGAGAAGGTTGGAAATACGAAAGCTGTACGGGCGATAGGAGGGGCAAATAGTCGGAATCCAATTTCAATAATCGTTCCATGTCACCGTGTAATAGGAAAGAGTGGAAAGCTTGTTGGATATGCTGGTGGTTTATGGAGGAAAGAGTGGTTATTAAAACACGAAGGTATTATGAAATGACGTATGGATGGGAAGAGGGATTGTTTTGAAATGTATAAATTGTGGTCAACCTTGCGAGGAGGAACAGTTAAATTGTGCAAGTTGTCAGCGAAAGTTGGATAATGAACAAGGTGAAAGTAGCTCGTTAATAGATAAAGAACTAGAAGTATATGTAGGGAGACAATATCCGTATTACAAAAGGAAATGGGAGCTTGAGAATAAGCGGATTGCTAGGTGGAGCTGGAATGGTTGGGCAACTATTTTCAATATAGGTTGGCTTGGATATCGTAAGTACTATTTACCGGCAGCATTATTTGTATTGTTATTAGTAGCGTGTGATGCGTTTTCTTATTATATGGGTTTCAATGTAGCACTGCCAATCATTAATATGGGGCCTCTTACGTTTTTATTACTCATTTTTATTCTGTTTGGAATGGGGATTTTTGCAAATGGATTATACTATCAATTTGCGGAAAGACGTATATACCGAATAAAAGCAAGAGAAATAAAAGATAAATCAGTTGAAAACTATCTTATCCATGATAGTGGCGGAACGAGCAAAATGGGAGCGACAATTGTTACTATTTTAGCAGTTGCTAGCATATTTTTTAGTCATTTCTTTTTTCCGACTAATCGAGACGTTATACAAAAGGTTCGTACAAGCTCGCTTTATGAATATCCTTTCTTTTCAATAGGTGAATCTTTCGAAAATTATTTTCAAAATTCAGATTGGATATATTATCGTGGAACGGAAGGGTTAGAATTAGTAGAATTCCAAGGATATAACGCGGGAGCACCAAAACAAAAGGTGACGATTCAATTTGTTGTCGATTATAAATTGGGTGAAGTGGAACCGTACTCGCTTACGGTTAATGGTGAATCTAAAAATGAAGAAGAGTTTTTGAAGATGATGGACGAAATATTTAAGGTTCAAAATCCATTTGATATAGAGGATGGATTACAAGTAAATGCGATTCAAAAAAGCGGCTGGAAAGAAACTTCCGACCGCTTTTTTCTATGTTTGTTAAAATAAATATTTAAAATAATCAGAATCTTTTGTATAATGAAATATATTATACGAGATTTAACTTATACATATAGATTGGGGGAAGGAAGAATGAAGAGAAAGACAACAACAATTGCTGCACTTGCGTTAACGACGAGTGTATTGGTTGCAGGATGTGGGAATGGTGAGAAGGCTTCGACAACGAAGAAAGAATCGAATAAGGAAATGGCAGATAAACAAGTTTTAAATTTGCTAGAAACAGCTGAAATTCCTTCAATGGATACATCTAAATCAACGGATTCTGTATCTTTCCGTGTATTTGTAAATGCAATGGAAGGTTTATATCGTCTAGATAAAGATAATAAACCAACACCAGGCATGGCAAAAGATGTGAAGATTAGTGAAGATAAAAAGACATATACATTTGAATTACGTGATGCGAAATGGTCAAATGGTGATCCAGTTCGAGCACAAGATTTTGTATATGCATGGCAACGTACATTAGATAAAGCAATAGCGGCAGAATATGCATTCATTTTATTTGATGTGAAAAATGCACAGAAAGTAAATAAAGGAGAATTACCATCAGATCAATTGGGTGTTAAAGCGAAGGATGATAAAACGTTGGTAGTAGAATTAGAGCAACCAGCACCTTATTTTCTTGAGCTTACGTCGTTCCCTACATTTTTCCCATTAAATGAAAAATATGTGAAAGAGCAAGGAGATAAATACGGATTAGAAGCAGATAAATTATTATATAATGGACCATTTACGATGAGTGAATGGAAACATGAACGAAGTTATCAGCTAAAGAAAAACCCTAATTATTGGGATAAAGATACTGTGAAGTTAGAAGAAATTAATGTAAATATTGTGAAGGAAACGAGCACAGGAGTAAATTTATATGATAGTGATCAAGCGGATCGAGTTATTTTAAGTTCTGAATTCGTTGATAAATATAAAAAGAATAAGCCAGATGAATTTAAAACGAAGTTAGATCCACGTATGTATTTCTTACGTTTTAACCAAAAAAATGCAACGTTTAAAAATCAAAAAGTTCGTGAAGCAATTGATTTGGCATACGATAAAAAAGGAATTGCTGATGTCATTTTAAATGACGGTTCTTTGCCAGCATATTTCTTAGTACCTGAAAAATTCACGACAGGTCCGGATGGAAAAGACTTCCGCTCTGTAAATAAAAACTTCCGTGATAGTAAAGATAACGCAGCGAAAGCAAAAAAATTATGGGAAGAAGCGAAGAAAGAGCTTGGTCAAGATACAATTACGGTTGAATTACTAAATGATGATAATGGTAGCCGTAAAAAAGTAGGCGACTTTATTAAAGAAGAATTAGAGAAAAACTTACCTGGTATTAAAGTGAATTTGAAACAGCAACCATACAAGCAGAAGCTAGATTTAGAAAAGAAATTCGAATATGAATTCTCATTATCTGCATGGAGCCCTGACTATCCAGATCCAATGACTTATATTGATATGTTTGTTACTGGAAGCTCATTTAATGAAATGGATTATTCTAATCCGAAGTATGATGATTTAGTAGCGAAATCAAAAGGAGAGCTATTAAAAGATGATAAAGCACGCTGGGATGCACTTGCGGAAGCTGAAAAAATCTTAATTGGTCAAGATGCAGCAATTTCTCCTACGTATCAACAAAGCACAGCTTATTTAGAGAAGCCGTTTGTAAAAGGTATTGCGAATCATACGTTTGGCGGGGACTTCAGTTATAAATGGGCATATATTACAAAAAAATAGTACAATAAAAGGTGAGTGAATTTTCGCTCATCTTTTTTGTATAAGGAGGAATTATAGTTGTTAAGGGGAATCAATCATATTTGTTTTTCGGTATCTAATTTAGAAAATTCTATTATGTTTTATGAAAAAGTATTAGGGGGAGAATTATTAGTTAAAGGGAGAAAATTGGCATATTTTAACATATGTGGAGTATGGATAGCACTTAATGAAGAAACACATATTCCGAGAAATGAGATTCATCAATCTTATACGCATATTGCGTTTTCTGTTGAACAGAAAGACTTTGAACGTCTACTGCAACGATTAGAAGAAAACGATGTTTATATTTTACAAGGAAGAGAACGGGATGTAAGAGATTGTGAGTCTATATATTTTGTTGATCCTGATGGACATAAGTTTGAGTTTCATTCAGGGACATTGCAAGACCGAATTAATTATTATAGGGAAGATAAACCTCATATGACATTTTACTAAGGGGGGAAGAAGTTGCATGCGTTAGTAATTGGTGGAACGGGAATGCTAAAGAGGGTGTCTATGTGGCTTTGTGAGCAAGGGTTTCATGTTTCTATTATTGGAAGAGATGAAGTGAAATTAGAAAATGTTAAACGGGAGAGTACCACACCTGAAAGTATCACATGCCTTCCGTTAGATTATCATCATGATGACGATGTAAAGTTAGCTATTAAAAACACAATTGAGAGGAATGGCCCAATAACATTGGTTGTCGCATGGATACACGCAAGTGCAAAGGATGCATTATCACTCATTTGTAGAGAATTAGACTTGTCGTCTGAAACATACAACGTTTTTCATATTTTAGGCAGTAAAGCGTCGAGAATAGCCGCACAAAAAATAGGCGGTACGCGATGTAGCTATCATAGAATAATATTAGGTTTTATATTAGAAGATACATACGGAAGATGGCTTACCCATGAAGAAATATCGGATGGAGTAATAAAAGGAATTGAAAGTAAATGTGATGAATGGATTGTAGGACGAGTAGAACCGTGGGAATTGCGGCCGACATGGTAAGGGGGAATTGAAGTGAAGACAACGGTATATGTAACAAGGCATGGTGAAACGGAATGGAATGTAGAGAAACGAATGCAAGGCCGGAAAAATTCTGCTTTAACTGAAAATGGTATGTTACAAGCTAAGCAATTAGGAGATCGAATGAAAGATTTATCTATCGATGCGATCTATAGTAGTCCGAGTGAAAGAACCCTTCATACTGCAGAGTTAATAAAGGGCGAACGTGATATACCGATAATCGCGGATGAGCATTTCTATGAAATTAACATGGGTATATGGGAAGGACAGACAGTCGATGATATAGAAAGGCAGTACCCAGACGAAATACAGTTATTTTGGTATGAGCCACATCTTTTCCAGTCAACATCGGGAGAAAATTTTGAGGCTGTTCATAAAAGGGTAATGGATGGGATACAACTTCTTTTAGAAAAGCATAAAGGAGAAAGTATATTAATTGTTTCCCATGCGGCAGCGGCAAAACTACTTGTAGGACATTTTGCGGGTATTGAAATAGAAAATGTATGGGATGATCCATTTATGCATAGTGCTAGTCTAAGTATAATAGAATTTGAAGAAGGGAAAGGTGAAGTGAAGCAATTTGCAGATATAAGTCATTTTCAATAAATGTAAAAAAGGCCGCAAAACGGCCTTTTTTGGTTGGTATAAAAACTAGCAATTACGTTTTTTATACCAGAAGTGATCGAATTTCTTATTTTTGCAAGATGGGAATTTATGTCCGCCTTTGCAATCGTCCCACTTGTGTCCGCCATCGTGACAGTCTTTACCATGATCCCATGAATCATCGCAAGAGTGACCGTGTCTGTTAGGGAAGAATTCGCATTTTTTACAGAAACTTCGTTTTGTCCAGAAAAATTTCTTTTCAAAGCGTATGCATTTTGTAACGAAAGTACAATGTTTTCTGCGAGTACGTTTTGTAACTAAAACGCATTCTTTTCTACGAGTCACTTTCGTAACGAATGTCCATTTTTGAACGCGCACACGAGTACATTTTGTAACAAATGTCCATTTTTTTACGTGCGTACATTTTGTAACGAAAGTACAATGTTTCACGCGAGTACATCTTGTTCTTGGACATTTACCCCCAGTTGTACATTTACAACCTGTTGTACATCGATGATGAGAGAATTTATCATCATCGCACTCAAAGGTACTTGGATCTTGGTGTAAGAAATCCTCCATCCCAGCACTTTTGATTTCTTCAACAGCTTTTCTAATATCACGTTTCATAGAAATCCTCCTTATCATGTATTCAGGTGAAAAGGTATTCTTTTTCCTTAACATGATATGAGATATGACGTCTTTCTGAACAAGACAAGAGTGTAATTTTATATAAATGGATGATAGCGGATGTATGGACAAGACAAGGCGCATACATTGAATGAAGAGAACTGAGAAGGGATGAGAAAACATGCTACCTTCATATGATTTTTTTATTCATCCAATGTACTTAGTGGAATTAAAAAAAGACATTTGGTCAGACAGTCCAGTGCCAGCAAAATTAACTTATGGAAAAAAGAAGTATGACATTGATATCGTATACCGAGGTGCTCATATTCGTGAATTTGAGAAAAAGTCTTATCATGTTATGTTTTATAAACCGAAAAAATTTCAAGGTGCGAAAGAGATTCATTTAAATTCTGAGTTTATGGATCCGTCTCTCATACGAAATAAATTATCTTTAGATTTTTTTCATGATATTGGTGTACTTTCACCAAAATCACAACATGTATTTATAAAAATTAATGGTCAAATTCAAGGTGTATATTTACAGTTAGAATCAGTTGATGAAAACTTTTTGAAAAATAGAGGATTACCGAGTGGTTCTATTTATTATGCGATAGATGATGATGCGAATTTTTCTTTAATGAGTGAGAGAGATAAAGATGTTAAGACTGAGCTCTTTGCGGGTTATGAATTTAAATATTCGAATAAAAATAGTGAAGAACAGCTGAGTGAATTTGTATTTCAAGCAAATGCTTTGTCGAGGGAAGCTTATGAAAAAGAAATTGGAAAGTTTTTGCATGTTGATAAATATTTACGATGGTTAGCTGGCGTTATTTTTACACAAAACTTTGATGGTTTCGTTCATAACTATGCACTATATCATAACGATGAAACAAATTTATTTGAAGTGATACCGTGGGATTATGATGCGACTTGGGGGCGAGATGTACAAGGGAGACCACTTAATCATGAGTATATTCGCATTCAAGGCTATAACACGTTAAGTGCAAGATTGTTAGATATACCTGTATTTAGAAAACAATACCGAAGTATTTTGGAAGAAATACTAGAAGAACAATTTACCGTTTCGTTTATGATGCCGAAAGTTGAAAGTTTGTGTGAAACGATTCGTCCATATTTACTACAAGATCCATATATGAAAGAAAAATTAGAAACATTTGATCAAGAAGCTGATATGATCGATGAATATATAAATAAAAGAAGAAAGTATATACAAGACCACTTACATGAATTGGATTAATTTTGAAAGAGATTGGAACATTATCAATCTCTTTTTTTGTATAATAAAGATGTATCAATTGAATTGAAGTAATATTTACTTAATAAAGAATGGAGATGTGGAAACATGACAGTTAAGTGGGTTGATTGGGTAAAACAAATACAAGCTATAGCCCAAGCGGGTTTAACGTATTCTAAAGATGTGTATGATATAGAGCGTTTCCAACAATTACGGGATATTTCCATTTCCATGATGTCACATTACACAAAGACAGATTGGGAAGTTGTAGAGAAGTTATTTGCAAATGAGACAGGCTATCAAACACCAAAAGTTGATATTAGAGCAGTCGTTTTTCAAAATGAAAAGTTATTATTTGTGAAAGAAAAAAGTGATGGGAAATGGGCATTGCCAGGTGGATGGGCTGATATCGGCTATACGCCAACAGAAGTAGCAGCAAAAGAAGTTATAGAGGAGACGGGTTATGAAGTGGATGATTTTAAACTATTCGCTATATTTGATAAAGAAAAACATCAACCATCGCCTTCAGCAACACACGTATATAAAATTTTTATTGGCTGTAAGATTATTGGTGGCGAAAAGAAAACGAGTATTGAAACAGAAGATGTGGAGTTCTTTGGTGAAAATGAATTGCCTAATTTATCGATTGCTAGAAATACCGAAGAACAAATTAAAGAAATGTTTGCCTTTATGAAAGAACCTCAGAAAGAAATATTAATAGATTAATCATGCTTATGCCAATCATATTGTTGAAATGAAGATATTGGCAGAATGCAACCTTTATGTAATAATGGGATGGTATGTGAAGAAAAAAGGAGATAGAAAATAAAATGTTAGCAAGCATAATAGATCAGTTATTGCAATTTTTTGCAAGCTTAGGTTACTTTGGAGTAGCGCTAGCTTTAATGATTGAAATTATCCCGAGTGAAATTGTACTTTCGTATGCTGGATTTTTAGTAGCGGATGGTAAAATTAGTTTTGTCGGTGCAGTTATCGCCGGAACTATTGGTGGTACTTTAGCCCAAATCTTTTTATACTGGCTTGGATATTACGGAGGGCGTCCAGTTGTAGAGAAATATGGGAAATATCTACTTATTAATAAACACCATTTAGACATAGCGGAAGGTTGGTTTAAGCGTTACGGAGCAGGAGTAATCTTTTCTGCACGCTTTATTCCAGTCGTACGTCATGCAATCTCTATTCCAGCAGGATTAGCTAAAATGCCATTAAAACTATTTACACTGTATACAGTAGTTGCGATTATTCCATGGTCAATACTATTTATATACTTAGGTGAAAAGCTTGGCGGGAATTGGCGACACATTAAAGAGTATGCATCTGATTACACACATTACATAATTATAGGAGCTGTTCTTTTTGTTGCTTTATACTTCGGTTTGAAGTATTTCAAAAAGAAGAAAGCAGCGCGTTAAAGTCAATGATTTTTCATTGGCTTTTTTATTTGTTTCGGTTCTAAAAAAAAGGAGTTGTCCATAATGTGTAATAATAAAGCGTAGCGGAGGAATGTGATGAAAGGGTCACCGTTTATACGTGGAACGATATTTTTAACGATGGCAACGATGATATCTAAAATGTTAGGGTTTATATATGTTATACCATTTACAGCAATGGTCGGTACGAGTGGGTACGTTTTATACACGTATGCATATCGTCCATATACGATTATGCTCAGCATTGCGACGATGGGACTACCACTTGCCGTTTCAAAAATGGTATCAAAATATGATCAACTGAATGATTATCATACGGTTAAGAGAGTGCTAAAGAGCGGTATCTTTTTTATGTTAATAATGGGAGTAATCTCATGTTTTACGCTATATATATTAGCTCCACATTTAGCTAAACTTGTAATCGATGGAAATGATCAAACGGGGAATAGTGTAGCAGCGGTCACTACTAATATCCAAATTGTAAGTTTTGCGTTAATACTTGTACCGGTAATGAGTTTATTAAGGGGATTCTTTCAAGGGTTTCAATCGATGGGGCCTTCTGCTTTAAGTGTAGTTGTTGAGCAGTTTTTTAGGGTCTTAACCATTTTAATAGGAAGCTTTGTCGTTTTATATATTTTAAAAGCTTCTATCTCGCTAGCAGTTGGTATTTCAACGTTCGGTGCCTTTATGGGAGCGATAGGTGGATTAACTGTTTTAAGTGCGTATTACATAAGAAGGAGAAAGCACTTAAAGAAAAAAGAGATGGCAAGTATACCGCAAACAACGAAATCTTTCTTCTCACTGTATAAGGAGCTCTTTACATATTCAATACCGTTTGTTGTGGTTGGTTTAGCAATTCCGTTGTATCAGACGATTGATACATTTACAATTAATAAACTACTTATACAAATAGGGTATATGCAAGGAGAAGCGGAGAAGATAAATGCAATAATTGGTCTTGTTCAGATGGTTGTACTCATCCCAGTTTCCGTTGCGACTGCTTTTAGTATGTCTCTCGTACCTGAGATGACAAAAGCCTATACAGCAGGGAATGTGAAGTTACTGTACAAACATTTTACGAGAACGAATGTATTAGTAGTAGGTATTACGGTACCAGCGGCGATTGGAATGATGTTGTTAGCAAAACCAGTATATACTCTTTTATTTGGTGCCGGAAATGATCCGGAGATGGGGAGAGTTATTTTACAGTATTATGCTCCTGCCTGTATACTATTTTCGCTTTTTACAGTAACAGCTGCGATGTTACAAGGAATTAACCAACAACAGAAAACAGTGCTAGGATTAGTAATTGGCATTATTGTAAAGATAGTTTTAAATATCGTATTGCTTCCGTATTTCGATTATGTAAGTTTTATTATTTCAACATACGCTGGTTATACGATTTCAGTTGGCTTTAACTTGTGGATGCTTTCTAAATATGTTATAAAGGCAACATAAGCTTTTTAAGGCAGAGAGCACTCTGTCTTTTTCTTTGTTTAGAATATTTTTCTTATAAAAACGTTTTCAAAATAATTTTTCTATTGAAATTTAAACGTATGTTTCATATGCTGAGAATGGCGGTTCAAAAACTGTTCTGTAAGAGAGGTAGATTCCTACATGTAAAAAGAATCGGGGTGATAGTATGTTAAATATTTATTTAACAGACCGAAACGGAAAACTACAAGAGGTTGAGGAAATGCAAAAGGGTTGCTGGATTAATGTACTTCATCCAACGGAAGAAGAAATTCAATATCTAGTACAAACTTTAAATGTAGACTTAGATTTCATTAAAGACCCTTTAGATGATGAAGAACGCTCTCGTATTGAAAAGGAAGACAATAATACCTTAATAATCGTGGATATTCCAACAGTTAGACATGATGAAGAAGGAAATTCGATTTATGACACGATTCCAATAGGTATGATTGTAATGCCAGATTGCTTTGTGACAATTTGTTTAGAAGAAAACCCAATTTTCGAACGCTTTATTAATCAACGTATTAAAGAATTTTATACGTTTAAAAAGACACGCTTTGCACTTCAGCTCTTATATACGATTTCTACTTATTATTTAAGATACTTAAAGCAAATTAACAGAAAAACAATCGATTTAGAGCATCAATTAAATAAGTCGATGAAAAATAAAGAGATTTTCACATTGCTAGGCCTTGAAAAAAGTTTAGTTTACTTTACAACATCATTAAAGGCGAATAAAATTGTAATTCAAAAATTAATGCGTAACAGTACATTTTTAAAAATGTATGAAGACGATCAAGATTTATTAGAAGATGTATTAATTGAAAATAAACAGGCGATTGAAATGGCGGAAATATATAGTCACATTTTAAGTGGAATGATGAATACTTTTAGCTCCGTTATATCAAATAATTTAAATAGTGTTATGAAACTGTTAACGTCTATCACAATCATTTTATCGTTACCAACGATGGTTTCTAGTTTCTTTGGAATGAACGTAAAGGTTCCGTTTGAAGGGGAAGCACATGGTTTTGTAATTGTACTCATAATATGTGTAACACTATCTTTCACATTAGCGTTTGTTTTTTGGAAGAAACGTTACTTTTAACGAGAAGAAAGCTGCTCTAGCATAGTTGTGTAACTGCGCTAGAGCAGCTTTTTTGCTATGAAATCCAAAGTTTTGAATAGAATATAACTTATAAAATGTAATGTATCTGAAAGGTAGGAATTCCGTATAAGCCTTGTCCAATTAATAAAATAGGGTTAAAATTACATATTGTTAATGAAAAGTTGGAGGAAATACATCATGGAATTGTTTCAATTACCGAAAGCATTCCTGCAAATGAATACAATCTTTATCTCTATTTTGATCGAAGCACTTCCTTTTGTGCTCATTGGTGTATTTATTTCAGGATTCATTCAAATGTTTGTGACAGAAGATATGGTAGCAAAATGGATGCCGAAAAACCGATTTCTGTCTGTTTTAATGGCTACTTTTTTAGGTATGATGTTTCCGGGTTGTGAATGTGGAATCGTTCCGATTGTAAGGCGGTTAATCGGAAAAGGGGTTCCACCATATGCCGGGATTGCATTTATGTTAACTGGGCCAATTATTAATCCGGTCGTATTATTTGCAACATACGTTGCCTTTGGAAGCAGTATGCACATGGTATGGTATCGTTCTATTGTAGCGATCATCGTAGCAATTATCGTTGGAATTATATTATCATTTATGTTTAAAGAACATCAATTAAGAGATGATCACTTCCCAGAAGTGAATCATAAGCGTCCATTACGTAAAAAAATGTGGGATGTATGTACGCATGCTGTTGAGGAATTTTTCTCGATGGGAAAATATTTAGTATTAGGTGCGTTAATTGCAGCGGCAGTTCAAACGTTCGTACAAACTTCAACACTTCTTGCTATAGGACAAGGGCCGTTTTCTTCACCAGCTGTTATGATGGGACTTGCTTACATTTTATCACTTTGTTCAGAAGCGGATGCATTTATTGCTTCGTCATTCCAAAGTACATTTTCAACAGCATCACTTGTCGCGTTCCTCGTATACGGACCGATGGTGGATATTAAAAATATGTTTATGATGCTTGCAACATTTAAAACGAAATTTGTAATTGTCGTTACAGTTACAGTTACACTTGTTGTTTATGCAAGCTCACTACTCATTTATGCGATGGGGTGGTAGGTTATGTTTCGAGCATATATATTATTAGGTTTTACAATCTTAATCGCGCAGCTTCATATTTCAGGTAATATTACGAAGTATATCAATATGAAGTATGCCTATTTATCAAAAACAGCAGCTATTATTTTAGGTTTTTTAACGGTCGTTCAAATTATTATCGTTTTCCAAAAAGAACATCAAAAAGAAAAAGAACAGCACAATTGTGGTTGCGATCATAGCCATTGCGGGCATGATCATTCGAAAGATGAAAATACTTGGTGGAAAAAAGCATTTTCGTACACATTATTTTGTTTTCCGATAGTCACAGGATTGTTTTTCCCGATTGCAACATTAGATTCGGACATTGTTAAGGCGAAAGGGTTTCATTTTCCAGTAGCACAAGCAGAAAGTAAAGATCCATTTATGACAAGGCAATTTCTAAGACCTGATACGAGTATTTATTACGGGAAAGAAGGATACCGTGGTGTAATGGAGAAAGGGAAAAAAGAGTTTGTTACGAAAGATAGTATTACTTTAAAAGATGAAGATTTTCTAAAAGGGATGGAAACAATTTATAATTATCCTGGTGAGTTTACCGGGAAAAAATTATCTTTTAAAGGGTTTGTTTTCAAAGATGATTCTTCTCAAAAAGAACAATATTTCTTATTCCGTTTCGGTATTATACATTGTGTAGCGGATTCAGGTGTATATGGTATGTTAGTGAAAAAACCAGAAGGGGTAGAATGGAACAATGATGATTGGATTCAAGTTGAAGGAGAGATATCAACGGAATTTTATCAGCCATTCCATGCGAACATTCCTGTTTTAGAAGTAACAAAATGGAATAAAGTTGAACAGCCGAAAGAACAATATGTATTTAGAGGAGCCGATTGATTACATCGGTTCTTTTTTGTGGACTAAGAGTTCTGAATGTTGTTAATATTAAACGTGTAGTGATAGTAAGCTCATACCGTTCTAGTGTTAATGGGAAATGGAACTCTTACCGAACTTCTTTGCTCCAGCCGAATTTTGTGGTGGGAGTCTTAATGTCTGCAAATAGCGGATTAAATAATCAAAGAGGTGATAACAATGACTGAAGTAAAGGGAAAAACAGCTAATGAATCCAGAGTGTTTAAAACGAGCCGAGTATTTCCAACAGATTTAAATGATCATAATACGCTATTTGGTGGAAAGATATTAGCCGAGATGGATATGGTTGCTTCTATCTCCGCAACGAGGCATGCAAGAAAAGAATGTGTGACAGCATCTATGGATTGGGTAGATTTCTTACATCCTGTTCGCTCTTCAGATTGTGTTAGTTATGAATCCTTTGTAATTTGGACAGGTAGAACTTCTATGGAAGTATTTGTGAAAGTAGTAGCAGAAGATTTAATTTCAGGTGAGAAACGTATAGCAGCAACATCATTTGTTACATTCGTTGCACTTAGTAAGGACAATAATCCAGTTCCAGTTCCTCGAGTAATCCCCGAAACAGAAGAAGAGAAAGAATTACATCGCATTGCTGTGTTACGTGCAGAACAACGTCATATACGTAAGGCGGAGAGTAAGAAAGTAGCCACATTACTAACTTTTTGAGTTGAATATGTAGTCGTTAACGGTATTATAACGGACTGAAATGTTTTTCATATGAAAAGCGGACACCTAAAAATAGGTGTCCGCTTTTATAGTTTTTTCATCCACATATCATATGACGATAACTACTTAGCAGAAGCAAGCAGCACCGACGATGATTAAGAGGATAAATAATACGACTAATAGCGCGAATCCATTACCATGTGCGAAGCCCATTGTTATTTCCTCCTTTTATTTTAAGATACAACATACAATATGCAAATGAGCTATCGTTTGCTATGGACATATATCATGTAATGACATATTTTCTTGAATGATAATGTATTAAAAAAGGGAAGATATAGAAATAACAGTAAATGGAGAAAGGAAAATATCCATGAAACACTTTTTCGCTGTACTCCTTTTTTTAGTAGGTGTATTCATTTGGATGAACATCGATTTGGAAATGGGGAAAAAAATGGCTAGTGAATATGAATTAGGACAAGTTCGATTAGGTGATTTTCAACTATATACAAACGGCGAAGAGTTATATAAGAATTTATTTGAGGATATACGTAATGCAGAAAAGTACATATATATCCATTTTTATATTGTAGGTAAAGATGAAATAAGCCAAGAATTTTTGCAGTTACTCGAGAAAAAGGCATCGAGCGGAGTAGAAGTGAAATTGTCAGTCGATCGAATAGGTGGATATAAGCTGAAGAAAAAGATAATTCGTCAACTAAAAAGAAACGGTGTCCAGTTTACGTTTAGTAAAAAGCTTAAACTGAAACATGTATTCTATTCATTGCATCAACGGAATCATAGACGCATTGTTACGATAGATGGGAAGGTATCATACGTCGGCGGTTTTAATATTGGAAAGGAGTATCTTGGACAAGATCCGAAATTTGGTCCGTGGCGTGATTATCATATACGAGTCAATGGCAATGGTGCTATGGATATGGAAAGAAAATTTGCTGCTGACTGGAAAGAAGATACAGGAGAAAAAATGCCTGTAAATGAAAGTTTACCTGCGATAGGGAATGTGAAATATCAATATTTATTTTCAGATGGAAAAGGTTTATGGGAGAAATATGGAGCGCTTTTAAAGCAGGCTAAAAAGTCTTTAATTATTGCTACGCCATATTTTGTACCAAGTAAAGAAATGATGAATGAGTTAAAAGATGCATTACATCGTGGTGTCAATGTGAAAATTCTCGTACCATTTAAAAGTGATGCGGTATTGTTAAAACAAGCGGCTTATCCGTATTTGAAAGATATGAACGACGCTGGAGCGGAAATTTATCAATATCGGAATGGTTTTTTTCACGGGAAAGTAACAATCATTGATGGAGAAATTGTCGATATAGGTACAGCGAATTTTGATAATAGAAGTTTTTATTTAAATTGTGAATCTAACTGTATCATATATGATACAACAGTTGTTGCTGACGTATGGAACCGATTAAAAGAAGACTTTCATAAATCAAAAAGATTTTCAGAAGAAGACTTTGAGAAAATTAGTAAGTGGGATTGGTTTTTAGCAAGAATAGCAAATGTTATAGCATCATATTTATAACATATAGACAAAAGAGAAGGGAGGTATTTTCATGGATTGTATGAAAGAATTAATGAGGTATAGTTATATGCTTATTTATAAGGTTGGGGAGTATACAGGAGAGGTAAGAGACGAAGAATTAAAAGAGCTATTACAGCATCATTTACCATATATGTTGCAAGCGTATAATGAACAAGTGAATTTTCAAGAAGGAGAGAATGTACAGCATATAACTTGTGAACCAATTTCATCTTATTTTCATGAAATGGAAAAGGAAACTGATAGTAAATATACAGGGGATATCCATATTGCAACTTGTTATATTTCGCATTTAAAACGGTTAGCACTAAAGTTCGCTCAAGTGGCAGTTGAAGTTGCGAATCCAGAATTCCGCTCGTTCTTAGAAAATTGCTTCCTAAAAATGAATCGTTATGCCTATAGTGTATGGCAATATGTTGTGAAGAAAGAGTATAAGATTAAACATGTATATGAAAATGAGAAGTTTGCATAAGAAACTAAGGCGGAAAGATAGGCGCCTTAGTTTTTTACTTTTCATGGAGAAAAAAGACTAGGTGTACATATCTATTATTAGAAAATTTACAAATATTTACCGTTTATTTACTATTTTTCAATCTTTCCTTTAAAAATAGAGAGTAATATGGGGGTTGTACATATTCTATCTAAAGGAGGAAACGCAAATGAACAAATGGGTTAAATCATTAACTGCTATGGCACTTGCAAGTTCTTTATTAATGGTAGGTTGTAGTAAAGGTGAGGACAAGAAGAAAGAAGACGATACAACAACACAACAAGAGGACAAAAAGGATAAAGAAACAAGTGGAACTGAGAAGTCTACAGATTCTAAAGAAAAGAAATAAAGTGAAACTTTAATCAGTGGGGCATCCCCCACTGATTATTAGTTGAACCAATCGGGCTTTAACGGGCAGTTGATCCCCATCTAACTTCTTTGTTTTTACTAAATTTTGAGGTGGGGTCTTACTGCCCGTTAAAGCGGGGTAAAATAATAATAGAGCTTCCTCTTATATATGAGGAAGCTTTTTTGTTGTAAATTGATTGAGATTATTGAAAAATAGAGGGAGAATGAAATAGGGGGAAAACAAATGAAAGTATGTATATTAGGAGCAACAGGTCGAGTAGGTTCAAATATAATAAAATTAGCATTAAAGGATGCAGCTGAAGTAACTGCATTAGCACGTGATTTAAATAGAATAGAAATACAACATGAAAGGTTACGAGTAATAGAAGGTAATGTACTAAATGAAAATGATATAAAGAAAGCGATAGAAGGAAGCGATATAGTAATAAGTGCACTTGGTACGGATCGAAATGGAACGTTAGCGAAGAGTATGCCACAAATTATAAAGCAAATGGAAGAAGAAGGGGTACATAAAATTATTACAATAGGAACAGCAGGTATTTTACAAGCAAGAACAAATCTAAATTTATATCGTTTTCAATCAGCTGAATCAAAAAGGAAAATGACAACAGCAGCAGAAGATCATTTAGCTGCATATAAGATACTTAGTAGTAGTAATTTATGTTGGACGGTCGTTTGTCCGACGCATTTAATAGACGGTGATGTGACAGGAGTGTATCGAACTGAAAAAGATGTATTACCAGAAGGGGGAGCGAAAATAACAGTTGGTGATACAGCGCAATTTACGTGGAATCTGTGTAGTGAAAACAAATATGAGAATAGTCGAGTAGGTATTTCATATTAAAAAAACCATCCCGAAATTGGGATGGTTAAAAGATGATATAACATACAAATATAAGAATCATAATGATTTGGAGAATAGCTTTCGCTACTGTGCTGCTTAAAAAACCAACTACAGTAGCAACTCCTACTAGAAAGGCGTCTTTTGGCGCTTTTTTATGCATGAGTTCTGTAATAAATACCGATAAGAACGGTATGATAATTAAACCGAATGGTGGGAAGAAGAAAGATCCGACAATGATAGAAATCATACCGACACGTTCTCCCCATTTAGAACTTCCGTATTTCTTTAAGAAATATCCATTTGCAATAAAATCAGCCACGAAAATAAATAGTGTGAAAATGACTTGAATAATCCAAAAGGAAGTTGTTAGTTCTCCGCCATTTATACCAAAATGGTAAATGAAATATCCAGCCCAAACAGCAAGGATGCCTGGAATGATAGGATAAATAAAGGCGAGAAATGAAACAATGAAACAGGCAATGATACAGATTGTTAATAGTACTGTCACTTTATAACTCCTTCTTCGTGTCTAATTTATGTACCGCAATTTTTTTCACTTGATGTCCATCAAGTTCTAGTGCTTTAAATTGAAAACCGGCAAATTCAATGGAATAACCAGCTTCAATATTTAAATCAACTGCTTGAGAGAGGAGCCAGCCTCCAATTGTATCTAAATCGCTATCATCAATATGTAGGCCAAACATATCATTTACTTCAGAAATGAGCACCTTCCCATCTAAAACAGTAAGCTTCGGCGTACGTTTTTCAATCATAGGTGATTCATCCGCATCAAACTCATCTTGAATTTCTCCAATGATTTCTTCAAGAATATCTTCCATTGTTAAAAGTCCAGCAGTACCACCATATTCATCCATAATGATTGCCATCTGAACGCGATTCTTTTGTAGATGTACTAATGTTTTGCGAATTGGAACAGTTTCAAATACAGTTAGTACTGGATGTATGTAAGATTCAAGTGGTTTATGAATGCCTTTCGTTTGATCGTGAAATACTTCTTTCGTATTGATCATACCGATAATATCATCTTTATCTTTTTCGATGATCGGATAGCGTGTATACTTTTCAGTTGCGACGATATCCATATTCTCTTCTAACGTATTTTCAGTAGATAAGCAAATCATTTCTGTACGAGGGACCATAATTTCTTTCGCGACCCGGTCGTCAAATTCAAAAATATTATTTACATATTTATATTCGGTTTGGTTTATTTCGCCGCTTTTGAAACTTTCACCTAAAATGAGTCGTAGTTCCTCTTCAGAATGGGCAAGTTCATTTTCTTTCGCAGGCTCTAAACCGAGTAGTTTTGTGAAAAAGATTGCCGTACTATTAAGTAGCCAAATGAATGGATACATAATTTTATCAAATAAAATAAGTGGTCGTGCAAACTTAAGTGTGATTGCTTCAGCTTTTTGAATTGCGAAAGACTTTGGAACTAATTCACCTAATACAACATGGAAAAATGTAATAACACTAAAAGCAATAATAAAGGATAAAGTATTCGCCATTGTTCCAGTAATATTAATCTTTTCAAAGAGCGGTCGTAGTAAATGTTCCACAGTCGGTTCACCAAGCCAACCAAGCCCTAAAGAAGTAATTGTAATCCCGAGCTGACAAGCTGATAAATAAACATCTAAATTAGATAGGACACTTCTTGCAGCTAAAGCTTGTTTATTGCCTTCATTTGCAAGTTGGTCAATGCGACTTTTTCGTACTTTTACAACAGCGAATTCTGATGCAACGAAAAAGCCGGAAATAAGGATGAGCACAAAGATGAGAAAAATATTTAATATGTCCAAGTGTGTTCTCTATTCCGTAGTTTGGAATAAAGATGTCACCTCCTGCGATTATGTTATGCTTTTATAATAAATCCAAACGAAAAGAATAGTCAAAGAAAAAGGGTAAATATTGGCATGTTTCTGCAATAGTTTTTGAATTTGCTGTTATTTTGTCCGCTATACAAAAGGAATAACCCCCTACTTTCAGATTATAGAGGGTTATTTCAAATTAAGGTTTTGGAATACTTCTCGTTAAAGCGTATGATTGTTGTTTAACGTGATTTGTCGTCCATAGTGTTTGAAGGAAAGAGAGTATGCAATACGGGATATACAAAAGTAATAAGCTAATTGTAACAATAACAGGTGCATTTCCACCGAATTGAACGACAAATTGCAATAGTCCGCTTGCATGAAAAACGCATTCCATAATAACGAATGAAAGAATAATGGAACCTAGAATAGATTTATGATTCGAAGTAAGCGCTAAAAACAATGTATCTACAAGGAAAGAAGATTGTTTTATTTCATATTCATTGGTGTTACTTAAGAAAGGAACCCACTTTTTTATTGCTTGCATAACGATAATCATGGAAGTACTACAAACGATGATAAAAGATGAGTAGTAAGAAAGCTTTATCAATTTTGCAATGTATAGGAGTAGTAATAAGACCGAACATTGTAATAATACAGTACAAAAAGAGTACGGTATCCATTTTAATAAATAAGTGAACTTCTTAACCGATTGAGGTGCTTTAAAAAATAAATGGCCGATCCCTAAGCTGATAAAGAATCCAATCGCAAGAGTAAAGGTAAAACGAACAATCGATAAAAAATATATTTCCCATATGTAAGGGAATAACGGTGTTGAATGATTAGAAGTATGAACCATTTGATTTGCTGAGAAAAAGATAGATTCGTGCATCCAATCAATCTTTGGAATTGTCATAGAAGAAAGTTGTACGAAGTTATGAAAAATGCTTATAAAGCCAGTTATGTATGAGTATTTATGTGTAATGAATAATGCAGGAATAGGACTAATGATAAATATAATGAGAACACCAACGATAAATTTACATATATGTGAGCGCAATAAAGACATGTAACCACCTACTCTTAGAATATTCAGAAAATTCTTATTCTTATTTTAGCTTTTTTCGGCGTAAGTTACAATATATTTTTCTTAAAGAAATTTAGTATTGTAGGGGATATAAGTGAATGAAACGTGAATAAATTATGACAAGAAAATGAATAATTTTCAGAAAAGTAAAATAAATTATTTATTTTTTTCTGAAAATATAATATAGTTATGGCACAGAAAGTATTTTAACATAAGGAGGCTGTTTATGAGGATTAAAGGGAATTATGTGCCGAAAAGGGAAGTTTTATTTTGCTCAAGTTCAATTACGATAGGGGAAGCACTGGAGCATTTAAATAAAACTGGGTATCGTTGTGTACCAGTTTTAGATGAAAAAAAAGAGAAATATTTAGGGAATGTATACAAAGTAGATATTTTAGAATATAAAGGTTCGCTGCAAGAGAGTGTAGTACAATTATTAAATGATAAAGAAGGTTATGTTAGAGAAGATTCTTCGTTCTTTAAAGTGTTTTTTACAATAAAAAAATTACCTTATTTATCAGTAGTTGATGAAAATGGAGTCTTTCTGGGAATTTTAACGCATAAAAAGGTTTTCGAGTTATTAGAAGATGCTTGGGGCGTTCATTCTAGTAAATATTCTGTCATGATTGGGACACAAGATTATAATGGGGCCATTCAAAAATTATCGACAGTATTAAAGAAATATACAGGTATCCAAAGTTTAATGACTTTTGATAATGACGCCTTATTAGTTCGGAGAATTATGTTTACATTAGGAGAAGAGTTTAACGACGGTGAATTAGAGACGTTACTGAAAGATTTAGAAGATCACGGATTTAGAGTTGTGTATGTGGAAGAGATGAAAAATCCACGCGAAGTTGAAACGATAGAGTAACATGCAAAAGCCATCTAATTATGTTGGATGGTTTTTGTTATGTTACTTGAATAAAGTTATTTAAAAATAATGATAGGATAAAAGTCTAGATTGTAACAATATTTGTGTAAAAGAATAAAAAATGTAGATAATTTTGATTTTCAAAAAAATCAATTTGAAAATATGTTTTTATTTTTCAACTAAATATGTTACTATATGTGTGATAAAAACAAAGAGGTCTGACGACTATACTCCACGCAATACCACTCTAATGAGTTAAATATTCAAAAAAATCAAAAAATAATAATTAGAGTAAAAATAAGGGGAATGGAGAAATTATGGAGAAAGACACTGCTTTGTAAGGAGCATATTTTATCAGCTTGAGCAGAGAGGAGGATGCATAGCATATTGTGAAAATAGAGATAAACAATGAAAAAGTGCTATGCAAATGAAAAGTATGAAGGGACGTTTAAGGCCAGGTGATACGGTAGCAATCGGTTTAATGTTATTTGCACTATTTTTAGGAGCAGGAAATTTAATTTTCCCACCAGTTTTAGGGCAACAAGCTGGAGAGAATGTTTGGATTGCTACAATTGGATTCCTTGTGACGGGAGTCGGATTACCCCTATTAGCTGTAACAGCTGTCGCGTTTGTAGAGGGGGACTTGAAAGCGCTATCTTCTAGAGTTCACCCAATATTCGCGTTTATTTTCCCATTGATTAGTTATTTAGCAATTGGACCATTTTTCGCGATTCCGCGTACTGGAGCCGTTTCATTTGAAATGGGTATGAAGCCATTTTTATCAGAGGCATTGGTTTCCGAATGGTACATGCTATTTCTTTTCACGATAGTTTTCTTCGGAATAACTTGGTATTTATCATTAAATCCATCTAAATTAGTGGATTGGTTCGGAAAATTTCTTACACCATTGTTAGTATTGATTGTTGCTGTTATTGTTGGAAAGGCAATTATTGATCCAATTGGAGAACCAGCTACGCCACTAGCAGCATACAAAGAAAATGCTTTCTTTGGTGGATTTATACAAGGATATTTAACGATGGATGCAATTAGTGCGCTTGTATTTGGAATTGTCGTTGTACAAGTTATCCGTTCTAAAGGAATAAAAGAAAGTAGTCAAGTTGCAAAAATAACAGTAGTATCAGGTATTATTGCAGTACTTGGTTTAACGTTAATTTATTTATCACTTGCTTATCTTGGTTCAACAAGTACATCACTTGGTGTATCAGAGAATGGTGGACTTATTTTAACGAATGTTGTAAATGAGTTATATGGAACAAGTGGTAAAATTTTATTAGGGCTCGTTATTATACTTGCTTGTTTAACAACTTCTGTTGGATTAACATCAGCTTGTGCTGGCTTCTTTACAAACTTATTCCCTAAACTTTCGCATAAAGCGATTGTAACGATGGTATGTGTGTTTAGTTTAATTGTATCTAACCTAGGTTTAACACAATTAATCACAGTTACTTTACCAGTGTTAATGATCATTTATCCAGTTGCAATCGTATTAATCGTACTTTCTTACTTCCATAAATGGATTGGGAAGCGTAATACCATTTATATTGGAGCTATTTTAGGCGCGTTGTTAATTAGTTTCTTTAACGGTTTAGAAAGTGCGAACATTAAAATTGACGCGATTTCTAACGTACTACAAATGTTACCATTATATAATGAAGGAATAGGATGGTTAATCCCATCATGTATTGGCGGGATTCTTGGTTTCTTCTTCTATAAATCAAATGAATCAAGTGAACTACAAAAGAAAGGTGCTTAGGCGCCTTTCTTTTTTTAAAGGGGATTTTATTGTTTTGTCTAAGTAATAAATGGGAGGAATGATAAAATGGCTAATTTTGAAGATTTTTTAGCTTTGGATTTACGAATTGGAACTGTAACACATGCAGAGGAATTTAAAGAAGCAAGAGTTCCAGCGATTAAACTAGAAATTGATTTTGGAGAGCTTGGAATTAAGCAGTCAAGTGCTCAAATTACGAAGAGATATACCCCAGAAGATTTAATCGGTCAGCAAATCGTTGCTGTTGTAAATTTTCCGCCAAAACGTGTAGCTGGATTTAAATCAGAAGTGCTTGCTTTAGGGGGAGTACCTGAAGCCGGTGATGTCGTATTACTTCAGCCCAATATGGAATTACCAAATGGAACGAAAATTAGTTAGTGTAAAGGCGGGGGAACATGGATATTGGACGAGAATATTTACAATGTGCCATTTCGAATTTTGAAGCAACAAAGAAACAAGGGGAACGGGTGCTTTCTCAATTATCATATGAACAGATTGAATGGTCTTCTCATGAAGCAACAAATAGTATAGCGGTTATTATAAAGCATCTGCAAGGTAATATGCGTTCTAGATGGACGGATTTTTTAACATCTGATGGTGAAAAAATAGATCGTAACCGAGACGCTGAATTTGAAGATGGTTATCATTCTAAGGAAGAGGTTCTCGCAGCATGGAATGAAGGATGGGAATATGTTTTGAAAACGATGAATGTGCTAACGCCAGAAGATTTATTACAGACGGTATATATTCGCGGTGAAGCACATACTGTCATGCAAGCAATTGAAAGACAAATTTCTCATTATGCTTTGCATATTGGACAGATTATTTACATTGGGAAGATGTTAAAAGAAAATGAGTGGGAATGTCTAAGTATTCCTAGAGGACAGTCTGCACGTTATGTAGAGAAAAAACGTTCAACATAATAATAGGAAAGAAACCGATATAAAATGGGAAATAAGAAAATCACCCCAATAATAGATGGTTCTGTAATCATAAGCATGCTGCCAAAAATAAGTCCGTATATAATAAGAAAGAAATTAAAAAGCGTATTTACAGGGATAAATCGTGAGATGAACACTTGCTGTCGTTTAAAGCAATCACTGTGAAATAAATAAAAGCGGAAGTACGATGTGGCAATAATAAGATCTTTCTTTCGCACAATTCTTTTTTTGCATGTATGACAGATGAATGGTGGTTGCATTTTATTACGCTCCATTTTTTATTTTCGTAATAACGTAAGACAAGATTAAGTGCAAGGTGTATATCCCTATATATGCTCCTGATATAAGAAAAAATGGATTTAGTAAAATTCCATGAATGCTTGTCATGAAAACTAAATCTTGTATTAAAACATCATATATATTAATAGAAATAATTGTACCGAGTACATAAAGTGCTAAGTACGCTGAAATATGTAAAGCAACACGGATTGTAGGATTCTTAGCAAGCCAATAAAAAATAAATGATAGTACAATGGGTAATGTTCCTATTAGTAGCTTCAATTCATTTCACCTCATTAACAATATAGCCGGAATTTAGACGGTCTATTCTCTAGAGCTTGTACATAACTTGAAATAGAGAGGGTGATAGTATGAATCGAGGCTTTTTTTATGTGAAGTTCACAAGTGTACGTAAGTTAGTTTTATTTATTATTACTACAGTACTAGCGACTTTTTTTCTTACTAGTATGATGGTAACCTCTATGAAAGAGACAAAGTCAACGTATTTATATAATTGGTTAAATGAGTTATCGATGAATGGTTACATGTACGTTCTTGGGAAAGAGAATCATTATTTTACACAGGAGTATCGAAATTTAAATCAAGATTTTTCAATTTCTTCGTTTCTCTTTTCTATGGCTACGAATATTCGTTTTAATGATGTACGCAGTTTTGTCGGAAAAGAGCTACCTGGTTTTGGAAAGTACGATACAGAAATTGTTATTGCGGGTGAAGGGACAAATTACTCTAACTTACCGATAGAGTCGAGCGTTCCGCTTGAAGAAGTGGTAAAAGAACGAACTGGTGAAGGTGGACAGGCTCAAAAGCCGAATACGAATAAAGAGAAAAAGCAACCGGCTCAAACAACAGGAAAAAGACAAGTTGCGCTTATTTATCATTCGCATAGTTGGGAATCTTATTTGCCGTTACTAAATTTAGCAAACGATCCAAATCCGAATAAAGCAACAAGTTCCGTCACTAATATTTCAATAGTGGGCGATCGATTTCGTGAACAATTAGAAAGTGAAGGGATAGGAGCTACTAACGACAAGACTGATGTCGGCCAAAAGTTGATTAGTAAAGGGTTAAATAGTAATAGTTCTTACAAAGTGTCACGGGAAATTGTACAAGAAGCAATGACAGGTAATAAAGAACTGCAGTACTTCTTTGACTTGCATCGTGATAGTGCTCGGAAAAATGTCACGACAAAAGCAATTGGAGATAAATCATATGCAAAGCTTGCTTTCGTAATAGGGAAAGGCAATAAAAATTATGAAAAGAACTTACAATTAGCAACAGCTCTTCATGAGGAAATTAATAAGAAATATCCAGGAGTGAGTCGTGGTGTCATTCAAAAAGGATTCCAAACAGGAAATGGTGTCTACAATCAAGACTTATCAGGACAAGCGATATTAATTGAAGTTGGTGGCGTAGATAATACGGAGGAAGAACTAAATCGATCAATTGATGTACTTGCTAAAGCGTTTGGTGAATATTTCTGGCAGGCGGAAAAGGTGAATGGATAAAATGAAACATAAATTAGTGGGAGAGTCTGAAAAAACGTGAGTGTAAAGCTTGCGTTTTTTCTTTGTAATGATGAGGTGTCACAGAATAGACATAATTTGCCGTTGTTATGATAATATCGAAATTTGTCAAATTATACTGGGAGATTTACAAAGGGATTTTCGGAAAATTAGAGAAAATCTTTTTACAAGGAAAACTTTTTATTATAAAACTGGTAGGGTGATAAAAGTGATTAGGGAGATCAAAATAGAAGATGCAGCACCATTTTTACAATTAAGCAAGCAACTAGATGAAGAAACGAAATTTATGCTATATGAACCAGGAGAAAGAAAATTTACAGCCGAGCAACAAGAACAAATGATTCATCGCTTTATAGAAAATGAATATGCAACAATATTCGTAGCAGTTGAAGAAGAAAGTATAGTAGGGTTTATTTTAGTGAATGGAAATAATATTCAAAGAAAGAGACATGTAGCAAGTATTGTAATTGGTATTTTGCAAGAGTATAGTGGGCGAGGTATTGGGACGAGATTGTTTAAAGAGGCTGAGAAGTGGGCAAGATTACATGATGTATGGCGTTTAGAATTAACGGTAATGGCCCACAATACAAGAGCTCAGGCACTATATAAAAAAGTTGGATTTGAGAAAGAAGGTGTCAAAAGAGCAGCTCTTATTATCGGTGGAGAGAACATCGATGAGTATGAAATGGCCAAATTATTAAAATAAGAGGTCGTTATATGAAAAAAAGATGGATACTACTTGGTATCGTAGCGATGATACTCATTGTTGGAGTAGCAGGAATCAATTATAAAATGTATAAGGATAAGCAGGCGCGCGAGGTAAATGTGAATAACATATTTCCGAAAGCGAAAGAAACGATTGCCAATATGGATGGTGATATTGCGGTAATTAGTAATCCGAATTCAATGCTTGTGCTTGTGAATAAAAGTAGACGTTTACCAGATGGATACAGACCGCCAGATTTAGTTATTCCGAAAGTGCGCTACTCAAGTGAAGGTGATCAAGAAAAGAAAAAAATGAGGAAAGAAGCAGCAGGGGCGATAGAGGAAATGTTTCAGCAAGCTGATAAGGAGCATATTTTCTTATTTGCAGTATCGGGATTTAGATCTTTCGATCGACAAAAAGCATTAAATACGATGTATAAAAAGCAAGATGGAGAAGTAAAAACAGCGATGTCGAGTGCGGTTCCTGGTACGAGTGAACATCAAACAGGGCTTGCTATGGATATTACATCTCAAGCTGCTAAGTTTCAGTTAGAGACAGTTTTTGGTGAAACGAAAGAAGGGCAGTGGCTTTCTGAAAATGCTCATAAATTTGGGTTTATAATTCGATATACAAAAGAGAAAGAATCGCTTACGGGCTATCGATATGAACCATGGCACGTAAGGTATGTGGGTAACCCACAAGCTACATATTTATATGAAAATCAACTGACGCTTGAAGAAGTAACGCAGTGAACAATTGAGGGGAGAGAAGGATTATGACGGTGTTATATAAGAAAAAAGTACACGCATATGTGACAAGAGAAAAAGAAGGAGTTATGCAACTGCTTGTTTTTAAACATCGTGATATACCTGAAGCTGGTATACAAGTACCAGGGGGAACAGTTGACGAAGGGGAAACGTTAGAAGCAGCAATTTTACGTGAAGTACAGGAAGAGTCTGGATTACGTCATTTATGCATAGAAAGATTCCTAGCCGATTACATCATACTTGTGAAAGAGAAAAAGGAATATCAAAAGCGGCATTTTTTCCACGTAACTTTACTAACGGATGTAAAAGATGATTGGGAACATATTGTAAGTGCCGGTGAGGAAGATCAAGGATTAGTATTTTGCTACGAATGGATGGATATTGCAAAATGCCCTGCATTAGCTGGGAAACAAGGTGAGTTTTTACATTTGTTAGATGAGGTATATGTAAAGTAATAAAAGAGTCTGAAGCGGAAATTTAATCGTTTCAGACTTTTTTTATTTTTCAGGAAATAAAAGGTTTTTACATTGGTAAGTTGAATTCTTTGAAAGGGATTGTAGTTATATATGCGAGGAGCGGAGAAAATGAAAAAGTAATAGATACACGTTATCAATGAAAGCTTTTAAAGAAGGAGAATGAAGATGGAGATTCAGTTCAATGCTCAATTACAAAAAGAATTAACAATTCATGATATACAAGTAGCGATGGAAGCTGGGCAATTAACTTCAAAAGAATTAGTTATGTATTATCTTCATAGAATCGCGAAATATGATCAAGAAGGACCAAAAATCAATTCTATTTTAGAAATCAATCCAGACGCTATTTTTATTGCAGAAGCGTTAGATTATGAAAGAAAGACAAAAGGTGGACGGGGACCATTACATGGTATACCTGTTTTACTTAAGGACAATATTGAAACGAATGACTCTATGCATACAAGTGCAGGTACGATTGCCCTGGAACAAAATATAAGTAGTGAAGATGCATTTCTCGTTACGAAACTTCGAGAAGCAGGAGCAGTAATAATAGGAAAAACAAATATGACAGAATTAGCAAATGCAATGTCTTTTGACATGTGGGCTGGATATAGTGCAAGAGGTGGACAAACAATCAATCCATATGGGACGGGCGAGGATGATATGTTTGTTGGTGGCTCTAGTACGGGGTCTGCGATTGCAGTTGCTGCTAACTTTACAGTAGTATCTGTTGGAACGGAAACGGATGCTTCTATTTTAAGCCCGGCTGTTCAAAATTCTGTAGTCGGTATTAAACCGACTGTTGGTCTAATTAGTCGTAGAGGCATTATTCCGTTCACGTATTCGCAAGATACAGCTGGTCCATTTGCTAGAACGGTTACAGACGCTACTATTTTGCTAGGGAGTTTAACTGGGGGAGACGAGAAGGATGTAGCTACTCATAAAAGTGAAGGTATAGCAGAACATGATTATACAAAATATCTTGATGTTAATGGCTTACATGGAGCGAAGATTGGTGTATTTAGCAATGCACCAAAAGATTATTATGAAACTGGTGAATATGATGAAAAATTGTTTAAGGAAACGATTGAAGTATTGCGTAGTGAGGGAGCAACAGTAGTAGAAAATATTGATATCCCTTCTTTTCATAGAGAATGGAGCTGGGGAGTTCCGCTTTATGAATTGAAGCATAGCTTAGATAACTATCTTTCTAAATTACCTTCTACTATGCCAGTACATTCTATTTCAGAGTTAATGGCGTTTAATGAAAACATAGCTGAAAGAGCTTTAAAATATGGACAAACTAAGTTAGAAAGAAGAAAAGATTTTCCTAATACGTTAAGAAATCCAGAATATTTAAATGCAAGATTAGAAGATATATATTTTTCGCAAGAACAAGGTATTGACTTTGCACTGGAAAAATATAATCTCGATGCGATTCTATTCCCTTCCTATATCGGCTCGACTATATGTGCGAAAGCAGGTTATCCGTCTATAGCAATACCTGCAGGATATATGGATAACGGGAGACCATTTGGAATCACGTTTGCAAGCAGTGCTTTTTCTGAGGGGACTTTGATTAAACTTGCATACGCTTTTGAACAAGCGACAAAGCATCGGAAAATCCCTAACTTATCATAAATAAAATAAATAGGGCAGGAAATCCTGTCCTATTTATTTTGTTCATTAAAGTGAAATGTTTTTTTGCTTTGTCTTATCATATTTTAATAAGTTAAATGATAAACAAGCAGAGCACAATATAAGGATTGAAGCGAGAATATAAATAGTACGAACACCGAACAAATCGGTAATAATGCCAACACTAAGCATAGAAAGACCAGAAGCTGTTGAAAGAAGTGCGCCGTGTGCTGTATACATTTTGGATAATAAAGAAGGAGCGACGCTGGATTGTAAAACCGTCGTTTGAGAAATATCTCTAATTTGATAACATGGCCCCATTAGAACGCATAGAAAAAGCGCAATAAACTCGCTACTTGTCATACCATATAAAAATGTAAGAATACTAAACATAAGAGAGCCTATCGCCATGGAGCGTATTAAATTGTTTTGAAAGTATGTACTCATTTTCCAAGCTAATATCCCGCCAATTAACGTCCCCACATAATAACTTGTGTTAATATATCCCCACCATTCTTCTCCTTTATGAAGGACAGTTGTTACATAAGCCATCGTAATAGCGCCGATCCATATCGTCCCTGCGAAAGTCTCAATTAAGTCCATACATGTAACGGTACGGAGAGAAGGGTTCTGAAATAAGAGTTTCCAACCTTCCAGTAAAGCAGCGCCTTTTGAAGAAGAAGGTTCAATTACTCGTTCGGTATGTATGGAACGTAATGAAACGTGTAGTGCAACACACCCAAAAATCATCAAAATGTTATTCATCATGAGTGTAGAAGTGCCGCCGATAAGAAGAACTATAACACTTGTAAATGAATAAGCAGCGGCTTGCGCAATTTGTGTGGAAAAGGAAAAAATACTATTTACTTTTACTAATTGTTCTTTTCGTGTAAGGCGAGGAAGGATACCGTATAATAACGGTGCGCTCCAGCCGCTACATAAAGAAATGAAAAAAATGAAAATGAATAGTGTTACAACGTTTGAGGAAAGGGCTGGGAATAATATCATTAATAAAAATAATAGAACAGTTTTTGTCCATTGTAGTGTGAAAAGTAAGGAATAAGATGAAAAACGATTCATGATAAGTGGTGCAGATGTATTTGCTATAAGATTAGTTATGACTTGTACTAATGGAAAAAGCGCGGTTAATGTAGCTGATTTCGTTGTGATATACATATGAGTTGTAATAATCATGATGTATACGATGTCAGCGAGAGTAATGCATATTTTAGAGCCTAAATAGTAAATTAGTGAACGATTTTGCAATAAGTACACAACCTTCCTAAGGAAAAACATTCCAATGTTTAGAATAATTATAATTTGAAAGTTGGAATTGTGAAAGAATTTAATTTTTTGTCATTTTTTGAAAGGAAATGTCATGTATAATGAAGAATATATTAATATAGTATTTTATTGATGCTTTTTATAACAGTGAATATGTACAATAGCTTGTAGTAAATGCCCCGGTATAAGAAAGGGCGGATAAACCATTCTTTTCTTCATATACATATAGAAAATGAGAAAGAAAGCGAGGGTTGCATATGGCTGCTTGGGTAATTTGGTTTATAATAGCTGGTATTTTATTTATTGCGGAACTGTTGTCGATTACGTTTTATATGCTTTGGCTTGGAATTGGAGCTGTTGTCGGAGGTCTAATTGCTTTGTTTGCCCCTGAAGCACTACTGTTACAAGTTGTTGCTGGTGCGATTGTAAGTTTAACATTGACTTTCTTTACGAAAAGAATTTCAAAAAACTTTCGAGAAGCAAAAGGTTTTACTGATACAGTAGATTTGCTTGTTGGTAAAAAAGGCATTGTTATGCAAGCGATTACAAATGAAGCGAATGGTATTGTGAAGGTGGATGGAGATACTTGGACAGCTATTGCAGATGATCCAATTGATGTTGGAGAAAAAGTTATTGTTATAAAGAGGAATAGTACTATATTACAAGTTAAAAAGGAGAGTGAATAAATATGGCAGTAGCATTAACATTAACGATTATTTTAGCACTAATTGTTGTTACATTTATCGCGTTAACAATTAAAATTATTCCACAGCAAAAAGTTGGAGTCGTTGAAAGATTTGGTAAGTTTCAACGTGTTATGCAGCCAGGATTAAATTTATTAATCCCGATTGTAGATCGAGTTCGTGTATATCATGACTTACGTATTCAACAAACGAATGTACCACCGCAAAAGGTAATTACGAAAGATAATGTACAAGTAGAGATTGATACAATTATTTTCTATCAAATTGTGGAACCGGAACTTGCGACATATGGTATTTCAAACTATGAATATGGTGTTCGTAACATTACTTCTGCAACGATGCGTCAAATCATTGGTAATATGGAACTGGATGAAACGTTATCAGGTCGTGAAAAAATTTCAACAGAAATTCGCTTAGCACTTGATGAAGCAACAGAAAAATGGGGCGTTCGTATTGAACGTGTTGAAGTTGTTGATATTAATCCGCCGAAAGATGTGCAAGCATCAATGGAAAAACAAATGAAAGCAGAGCGTAATAAACGTGCGATCATTTTAGAAGCTGAAGCTGCAAAACAAGATAAAGTTCTTCGTGCTGAAGGTGAAAAGCAAAGTAAAATCTTAATGGCTGAAGGTGATAAAGAAGCACGTATTCGAGAAGCTGAAGGTATAAAGGAAGCAAAAGAATTAGAAGCGCAAGGGGAAGCAAGAGCGATTGAGGAAATTGCAAAAGCAGAACAAAATCGAATTGAATTACTTCGTGCAGCAGATTTAGATGAACGCGTACTTGCTTATAAATCATTTGAATCATTGATTGAGGTTGCAAAAGGGCCAGCAAATAAAGTCTTTATTCCATCTAATGCAATTGAGACGCTTGGTACTCTCGGGGCCATTGGAGAAATCTTTAAAGAAAAACAAGCGAAGAAATTGCCTTCTTCAGATACACAAAAAGAACAATAAGAGTGAAAAAGAGAAATGGAATGCCGTTTCTCTTTTTGTTTTTATCTAGATAAAAAATATTAGCCTCTTTGCTACTATGAAGATGGATTTTCTTTTCACTTTTAAAAGAATTATAAGTTTAGAGTGCTTGTAATTGTTAAGTGGAATAACTCGTTTATTAAAACGGGTTGAACAACTGTACAGTAATATATTTTTGTAATAGAAAATTCAGAGTATGATATAATGGGATTTTGTGGATATTAAACGAGGGAGTGGAGAAAAAATGCAAATACTGCTAATACGCCACGGAGAATCAGAAGCTGATATCTTAAACGTACATGAAGGGCGAGCTGACTTTGAATTAACAGAAAAAGGAAGACAGCAAGTGCAAAGGCTTGTACAGAAAGTGAAAGCAGATTTTCCACCAGATTTCATTTGGGCAAGTACATTAAAGCGTGCTCGTGAAACTGGTGAAACGTTAGCTGAAGGAATTGGATGCCCAATTCAACTAGAAGAGGAATTAATGGAGTTTAATAACGGAGTGCAAGCAGGCTTATCTTTTGAAGAAGCAAAGAAATATCCAGAGCCAAAGTTTCTTCATGACCGTTTTGAAAATGGGGAATCATTTATTGAATTTAGAATGAGAATAGAAGGAATCTTTTCTAAAATCGTGACAGAGAATACGTATGAACGGATAGCAATCGTTGCACACGGTGGTGTAATAAATAGTCTATTACGTGCGTTTTTCAAAATGCCCATTTCAATGGACTATTATTTTAAAATGGGAGATACGGGAATAAGCTTAATTGAAATTGATGGCGAACAAAAAACGGTACATTTCATTAATGATACGAATCATTTGGACGGGATGTAAAGACCCGTGTACAAAGTAGTGTTTTTTGATGTTGACGGTACGCTTTTAAGTGAGATTGATAGAAGTATGCACGAAAGTACAAAAGAAGCGATACAAAGATTAATAGATAAAGGAATTCACGTAGTTGTTACAACAGGGAGACCATATAGCTTATGTTCACAATTTAAAGAGCTGGGCATACATACAATTATTTCTGCAAATGGTGCACATATTAAGTGTGGGGAAACAGTTCTACATAAATCGGTACTTTCAAGTGAAATCGTTCATGATATCTCAGAGTTTGCAGAATTACATGGTCACGGCGTTTCTTATTTTACTGAGGATTTTACAATGAACGGAATAGCCTCAGATAATGAGCGTGTAATGCAAGCACTTAGCGAGACGTTAAATTTAGGGGAGTACCCTGAAAAAAGCAAGGATTTGTCTGAAGAGATCTATTGTTTATGTTTGTATGCGGATGAAATAGAATCTCAAAAATTTATTGAAAAATACCCAATGTTTACATTCGACCGTTTTCATGGTTATGTCATAAATGTATTGGAAGATAATAAAGTATCGAAGCTCACCGCAATTCAAAAAGTATTGGATCACTTAAACATTTGTAAATCAGAAGCAATTGCTTTTGGTGACGGTGGAAACGATATTGAGATGTTGCAATATGTAGGATTAGGAATTGCGATGGGGAATGGCGGAGAAGTACTAAAAACAAAAGCTGATTTCGTTACAAAGAAGGCGAGTGAAGGTGGTATTTTATTTGCTTTAGAGAAGTTTCATGTCGTCTAACATACCTTTATTGGAATAAAGGTATGTTAGGATCTTTAATGTGCTCGCACAATAAAATATGAATTTGCCCACGATGATGATAAAAGTGTGCAACAATTTCAAGCAACCATTCAAAACGGGAATAAGAAATACCCCAATAAGCAGTCTTAATTTCCGCTAATTCTTCATTGGAATAGGATAAAAAAATTTTAGAAAGTACATCGTAGCCCTGTAGCATCGTTTTTTGCATTTGCGTAATTGTTTCGGGTGTTTGTTCTTTATAGAAAGTGTGTAGTTGTTTTTCAGTACTACCATTTAAAATGAGTAAATCCGCATGGCAAATCAGAGAAAGGTGTGCACACATTTCAAATAAAGCTCGCTTCGAGTGAATTGGTTGTATTTTTAAACTATCTTCATTATATTGGTTAAGCATTTGAATAGAAGTATCAACAGCAACTTGTAGTTGATGCAATGCAGATTGTACAAACATTGTAATTCTCCTCTTCTCCGTATATAATAGTTTCTTAAGGGTATTATATCATACTCAAAATTCCGAAAATTCTAGTAGTTTGACTAGCATATTGAAAAGTATTATATTGTAAAAGGTCATATGAAACGTGAAATAGAATGGAATGCAATTATTGAGTTAGGAGTTAGACCAATGAGTTTGAAATATGGAAGAGATACAATTATTGAAGTTGACTTAAATGCAGTAAAACATAATGTAAAAGAATTTAAAAAACGTGTGAATGATGAAAATATTGCAATGATGGCTGCTGTAAAAGCAAATGGGTATGGTCACGGGGCGGTTGAAGTTGCGAAAGCTGCTATTGAAGTAGGAATAGATCAGCTTGCAGTTGCATTTGTAGATGAAGCGATAGAGTTAAGAGAAGCAGGAATTAACGTGCCGATTTTAATTTTAGGTTATACATCAGTAGCAGCTGCGGAAGAGGCAATTCAATATGACGTTATGATGACTGTTTATAGAAGTGAAGATTTACAAGGTATAAATGAAATCGCAAACCGTCTTCAAAAGAAAGCGCAAATTCAAGTGAAAATTGATACAGGAATGAGTCGTATCGGTTTACAAGAAGAAGAGGTTAAACCATTTTTAGAAGAATTAAACCGTATGGAGTATGTAGAGGTAGTAGGAATGTTTACACATTACTCTACGGCAGATGAAATTGATAAATCATATACGAATATGCAAACAAGTTTATTTGAGAAAGCTGTCAATGCAGCAAAAGAATTAGGAATTCATATTCCATATATTCATAGTTCAAATAGTGCAGGTTCAATGGAGCTTAGCAATACATTTCAAAATATGGTTCGTGTAGGTATTGGAATATATGGAATGTATCCTTCAAAAGAGGTAGATCATGCAGTCGTTTCTTTACAGCCTGCGTTGTCATTAAAATCAAAAGTAGCTCATATTAAACATGCGAAGAAGAATCGCGGTGTAAGTTATGGGAATACGTATGTAACGACTGGTGAAGAATGGATTGCAACTGTACCGATTGGCTATGCTGATGGATATAATCGTCAGTTATCTAATAAAGGGCATGCATTAATAAATGGAGTTCGAGTACCTGTTATTGGCCGTGTTTGTATGGATCAACTTATGTTAGACGTTTCAAAAGCAATGCCAGTACAAGTTGGGGATGAAGTAGTATTCTACGGTAAACAAGGTGAAGAAGAAATTGCGGTAGAAGAAGTAGCGGATATGTTAGGTACAATTAACTATGAAGTTACTTGTATGTTAGACAGAAGAATCCCGCGAGTGTATAAAGAAAATAATGAAACGGCTGCTGTCGTAAATATACTAAGAAAGAACTGAATCGTTATGATTCAGTTTTTTTATTTTTGACAAATGAAAAATGTTCTGTTTGTACCGTGTAATTGAATGTTCTTAAAACCTACAGATTCCAATGAAGAAATTATTTCTTCATTGGAATAACAAGCTTCCTCAAAAGAAAAGTCACTTCTTTTCCAATTATTATCTATGTCATGTTGAAATAGTATAAAGTTCATTTCTGCTTTTTTATTTTCTTTATCATATGTAGAATCAATTGTACATACATATTCTTCCGCTGAAATATGAAATGAAGCAATCCAATTTTCAAGAAAACATTTCTCCATATTCATATCAAATACGAATGTACCTTCGCTATGTAATACGGAGTAAACATTATGAAAAACATTTTTTAATTCATCTAATTTTAAAATATGGTTTAAGCTATCGCCAGTAGAGATAACATAGTGAAATTGCTCATTTATATTGAAATAACGAGCATCATCGACGATAAAGGTTGCGTCTGGCGCGTTTTGACGTGCGTATTCAATCATTTGAGCAGAACCATCTATACCAGTTACTAAAAAAGTATTATCAATTAATTTCTTAGTAAGGTGACCAGTCCCGCAGCAAAGATCTAAAATATGAGAATGTGGTGGTGCATATTGTAAAACGAGTTTTTCCAAAAGTAGATAGGAGTGTTCAGCATAATGCCCCCAATGTTTATTATAAATGGATGCGAAAATATCATAATCAGAATAAATTAGTTTTTTACACATATGTATTCACCTCAAGATTCATTACATTATAATAGTCATGCTTCTTTTTCATTTCAAAACCACATTGTGTATATAGTTTTAAAGCGTGGTTATTTTTCGTTTCGACGTCTAATTCAATTGTTGAAATTCCTTTTGTAATAAGGGTATGTACCATATAACTAAGAATATCTTTTCCGTATCCTTTACCTTGATAAGAAGGATGAACGGCGAATCCTGATAGTGTAGTAGATTGTTCTTGCTCAGAAACTGTAATCGTTCCTATCACTTTTTCGTCGATAAGAGCACAGTAAACTTGATAGGAAGGGGAATTCATCATTTTTTGTAACCATGTAGCGGTATTTTTTGCTGAATCTCCAAAAGCTTTACTGGAAATTTCAATAAGATCAAGAAGTGACCCTGAAGATGCAAGAGTAAGCTGTATAGAATTCTTTGTTGTTTTTTGAACTTCTTTAGCTTTGAAATCCATACTATATTCACTATATAAATAAGGTAACTTCATATGTCTTGCAAATTCTTTCCCAGAAGCAGAATCCCCATTCATAATAAGAAGAGCTTCATCTGCCGCTCTTATTCGTATTTCTTTCATTGCGGTTTGTAAAAGAGTAGTGCCTATATGTTGTTTCCTATAGTTCGGATGAACAAACCCTATTAACTCCAGTTTTGTCGGTCTTTCAAAATCATACATACTTAATGCACCGATTAATTGAGTATTATCATAAAATAGGAAATCATATACCTCTTCATTATTGCGAGCAGTTAAAAAGTTTATATGTAAATCTGATGAGTAATCAATTTGATCGTGTTGCCCACAAATATGAGCTAAATCTTTCATTTGCTGAATTTCGTTTGCTATTAAAGATTTCTTTTGTTCAATATTCATTTCAAAACCCCTCTCATTCGTATTTAAAAATAGGATGGATGACTAAGCCACTTTTTTAACTCCACACTGCCCTGAACAGATAATAACCGGTACAAATATCGATAGGGAGGTCTACATTCTGCAAGATGAGGAAGGGGCATAATGGTTTCGTAACCTTGTTTAAAAGCATGTGCCTCTTTTTCTGTAAACACATATTCTAAGCCTATAAAATCAAACTCCCGGGGAGCAACGGCATAGGCTTCTGTATCTACTAATCCCGTAATAGTTGTACCATCTGATAAAAACTGAGTAGGGTCCATATCAATTAAAACGAGCGTTGATTCCTTTGGTGCTGGTAAGGAAGAAAGTTGTGATTCAAAAGTAGGAAATGCATTTTGTATGCTTTCATTATCGGAATAAAACATATTCACAAGCTCTTTACTCACATTTAAAATGTGTGATTGGAATTCATCTAGTGTAATTTGGAAGGAACCTGACACATTTCCTATGTAATCGGCTTTAAATGTATGTATTTCTGCAAGCCCTTTTCCTAGACTGAATAAAATAGAATCTGGTTGCCCGATAAAAGATTGAACTGTGTTACCTACTAACTTTTCGGCTACAACGAATTCACGGCCATTTAAAATATGTTTTTCTAATATTGTTGGGATAGGAAGATTAGTATGTTCTTGCAGCAATGTATGTACAGCTTTTAAATGATGTACGTTCCTTGGATCAATTCCAAATAGGTTTTTACATCCCCACCAAAAATCATTATTTGGCTCTTCATTCATTTTAGAAGAACGAACGATGACTTCTGCATCTTCTGTTCGGACGAGAAACACATCGCTTGCATGGTCTTCATAACCTGGGTGTAAAGCTTGAATAGATAAAATAGGTGAAGTGAATAGTTGTTGTAGCATGAAGTTACCTCTTTTTCTGTAAATTCTATAAATTCATTATATAACAGAATATGTTCCAAGTGGATAATGATGAGGTCAACTTAGAACTTAAATAAATTTATAGTGAGAAATCAGTGTGGAAATTATATTTTTCTACTTTTGTATGAATTATCAAAAAAATGTTTCTGATGATAAATCTGTAAAAATGCCTGAATGTAACTCCCGTATTTTTCAATAAATGAAAGGTTAAGCATACTTTTATAAGAGTTATAATGTAGGTTATGAAAAATATTTCTCAATAATAAAATGAAGTGAAAAATATGAAGAAGTAGAATAGATTCCTTTATAATAGTTTTAAATTAATTAATATAATTAACTATTAATATTGTTAGATAGGAGAGAATATGATGGCAAATGTACTCGTAATAAATTTTCCCGGAGAAGGTCATATAAATCCGACTTTAGCTATTGTAAGTGAGTTAATTCGGCGAGGGGAGACAGTTGTTTCGTATTGTATTGGAGATTATAGAAAGAAGATTGAAGCAACAGGTGCAGAATTCCGAGTGTTTGAGAATTTCCTCTCTCAAATTAATATTATGGAACGAGTAAATGAAGGTGGGAGTCCTTTGACGATGCTATCTCATATGATTGAAGCATCAGAGCGTATTGTGACTCAAATTGTAGAAGAAACAAAAGGGGAAAAGTACGATTACTTGCTATACGATAATCATTTTCCCGTAGGACGTATTATAGCCAATATTTTAAAATTACCTAGCGTTTCTTCTTGTACAACATTTGCTTTTAATCAGTACATTAATTTTAATGATGAACAAGAATCAAGACAAGTAGATGAAACGAATCCGTTATATCAATCTTGTTTAGCGGGAATGGAAAAATGGAATAGGCAGTATGGAATGAAATGTAATAGTATGTATGATATTATGAATCATCCTGGTGATATTACTATTGTATATACTTCAAAAGAATACCAGCCGCGTTCAGATGTATTCGATGAATCGTATAAGTTTGTCGGCCCATCAATTGCTACTCGAAAAGAAGTAGACAGCTTTTCTATGGAAGATTTAAAAGATGAAAAATTGATTTTCATTTCTATGGGAACAGTTTTTAATGAACAACCTGAACTATATGAAAAATGTTTTGAAGCGTTTAAAGATGTAGAAGCGACAGTCGTATTAGTTGTTGGTAAGAAGATAAATTTAAATCAATTTGAAAACATTCCGAATAACTTTAAGTTGTATAATTACGTACCGCAATTAGAAATATTACAGCATGCTGATGTATTCGTGACACACGGTGGTATGAATAGTTCGAGTGAAGCACTATATTACGGTGTCCCGTTAGTTGTAATTCCGGTAACAGGAGATCAGCCTTTAGTTGCGCAACGAGTGAGTGAAGTAGGAGCTGGAATAAGGATTAATCGTAAAGAATTAAGTTCTGAATTGTTACGTGAGACTGTAGAAAAAGTAATGGATGATGTGAAGTTTAAAGAAAATAGTCGTAAAGTTGGTGAGTCCCTTAGAAATGCTGGTGGGTATAATAGGGCAGTTGATGAAATATTAAAAATGAAAATGAATTCATACTTAAAACTTAAATAAATGTTTGGAGCACACTTACTGTAATACGTAAGTGTGTTTCTGTAAATAAATTACATAAAAAATCACTGTAAAGGTGAAACTTTTGTGTATATAAACTCATATCTTTGAATTAGTAGTAAAATTACGTTAAAATAATACTAAGAAAATATATAAGTTTTGGGGGTAATGAATGAAAAGAGTATTTGAATACGTATTATTAACAATTGGATCGATTATTGTAGCGGGTTCATTAGAGCTTATTTTAGCACCTAATGGCTTAGTAGATGGTGGGGTAACGGCCATTGCTATTATGGCAAATAAAGTTGCTGGATTACCGCTTTACGGAGTGTTTTTAGGACTTAATATTCCTATCCTGTTATTTACTGCAAAAGTAATGGGGAAGAAGTTCTTCATCCGTACATCTTATGCAAATGTAGTTACAACACTCGGATTAATCTATTTAAAACCATTTCCGGCGATTACAACTTCTGAATTATTAATTGTACTTTATGGTGGCGTACTGTTTGGAATAGGCGTTGGGATTGTTGTTAAAATGGGTGGCGCAATAGATGGATCAGAAATGTTAGCGGTTTGGATGAACAAACACTTTAAAGTACCGATTAGTACATTTTTACTTGCTGTAAATGCAGTTATTTTCACATTTGTAGCGATTTTATTTTCAATCGAACAAGCGATGTTCTCATTAGCAATTTTCTATATTGTTACGAAGATGATTGATTTCATATTAGATGGTATTAACCAAGGAAAGAGCGTCATGATTATTTCTGGTAAAAATAAAGAAATAGGCGATCTGCTTATGAAAGAATTGCAATTATCCGTTACGTATCTACATGGAGAAGGTGGTTTTTTAGGAGAACATAAGAGAATCATTTATTGTATTACAAACCGTTTCATTTATCCAAAAATGAAAGATCTCGTTCTCTCTGTAGATCCAACTGCTATCATTGAAGCTTCCTATTCAACAGAAACAACTGGTGTCAAACGTCCGGGAAGGGCAGCGAGATCAGAAAAATAGTGAATGAAAATAGCTCCACGCAAGTATAACTTGCGTGGAGCTATTCTTATTTAAGGAACCAGGCCTTCTTCAGTAATTGAACTACAGTTTCGATACAATCCTCTGGAATACTGCCAAAACCGAGCAATACATACGATTCATCCATTACATTATGAACAGAATCGTATATGGAGAGAGGGTATAACTTAATACGTTCTTTTGCGGCTGCATGAATAAGTTCTTGTTCATTCATCCCGTTATGAACGTGAAGTACAATGTGAAGTCCGGATTGTTCACCGAGTATATGAACGTTATTTCCCATCTCGTTTGTAATAGATTTAATTAAAGAAATATGTTTTCTTTTATATAACGTCCGACTTCGGTTAATATGACGTTCCCAATCACCATTTTGAATAAAGGTGGCAAAGGTAAGTTGCTGCAGCGTAGAAACAGTTTGTTTAAACATACCACCAAGCTCTTCATAGGATCTTAACAGATGAGGTGGTAAAACAATATATCCCATTCGTAAAGAAGGTAAAAAAGATTTCGAGAAAGTTCCCATATAAATAACACGTTCATTTGCATCTAGTCCTTGTAAAGAAGGAATAGGTTTTCCTATATAACGGAATTCCCCGTCGTAATCATCTTCAATAATATAGCCCTTACAATCATTCGCCCATTTTAATAACTCGAGTCTTCTAGATAATGGCATAATGATTCCAAGTGGAAATTGGTGAGATGGAGTGACATAAGCTACATTGCAACCCGATTCACGTAAAGCGGAAATATGAATTCCTTTATCATCTAAAGGGATGGGGTGAACGGTAAGACCAGAACTTTGAATCATAGCAGGAATACGGTGAAATCCAGGGTTTTCGATTCCGAATTCCTTTTTTGAACCAAGTAGTTGAAGTAGTAGCCAAAGAAGAGGCTGCGTACCTGCTCCAATAATAATTTGATCCGGTGAAGAATGTACCCCGCGAGCATGATATAAATACTTTGAAATATGTTCTCGTAGAACGAGTTCACCTTGTGGATCTTCCTTAGCAAATAATTCATTTTCATACTGAAATAAAGTTTCGTGTATTGCTCTTTTCCAGTTTGTTATCGGAAAAGCTTTTTGATCAATAAGTCCTTGACTACAATCATAATCATATTGTTCGTTTTCTTTATTGTTAGCACTGTTTGACGCAATTTGCTGTTTCTTTTGAATGACATCCATATCAACTTCTGCAACAAAAATCCCACGTTTCGGTTTGCTTTCTACATACCCTTCAGCTAGTAATTGTTGATAAGCGGATTCCACTGTAATACGGCTCACATTAAGTTGTACTGCTAAATTTCTGTGAGAAGGAAGGCGTGTACCGGCACATAGTGATCCATGAGAGATTTCTCGTTTCATATATTCATAAATTTGTAAGTAAAGGGGTGTTTTACTTTGTAATAATAATGGGATAGTCAGATCCATTCGTAGACGCTCCTTTTCATACTGGCCTTATAAAAAAGGATAAAACTGTCACTTAAGCTAAGGGCAGTGGCTTTCTATAATGATGATATAACATTTAGAAAATTTTATAAATAGTAAGGGGAGAATCAAAATGAATATTAGAGAGGTAGTAACAGAAGCGGATTTACATGATGTATTTCCCGTATTACAGCAGTTACGAACGAAACTTTCAAGAGAAGAAGCAAGTTCTTTGTTTCAAAAAATGAAAGAAGAGAATTATAAACTATTTTCGCTACGTAATGAAGAGGATGAAGCAGTTAGTCTAGCCGGTGTAGCGATTTGTACGAATTTTTATAATGAGAAACATGTTTTCGTATATGACCTTGTAACAGCAGAAGCACATCGTTCAAAAGGGTATGGGAATGTATTACTCTCCTATATAGAAAACTGGGGAAAAGAAAACGAATGTGAGTCCATCGTTCTTACATCAGCGTTTCCTAGATTAGACGCTCACCGCTTTTATGAAAGAGAAGGTTATGATAAGGTAAGTTTTTCTTTTTATAAAGAATTATAAAGAAGGATAGGTTCTATATGACATAATATATAGAACCTATTTCATTTAGAAAGGTTTATAATTTATGTTGTTGAATTGTTTTTTTGTAAATAATACAGAGAATGATTGGAGCGCTTACACTTGGAAAAAATAAAGAAACTATCAATCCCTAATGATGTTAGAGTAATCGTAATATCTGATATTCATGGAGAATTACTTCTTTTAAAAGAATTACTACAGAAAGTTAACTTTAAAGATGAAGATTATTTAATTATTAATGGTGATCTTTGTGAGAAAGGAAGAGACAGCATCGGCGTCGTAAACTACGTTATGAATCTTGTAAAGAACAATTCAAATGTTCACGTTGTTGAAGGGAATTGTGAAGTTTTAGTTGATGCGCTTTTAAATGAAAATCCTGGTCTTATCAATTATTTATGTACGAGAAAGCATTCGATTTTTAATGAATGGTTAGAGTGTGTGCATTTCTCTATTCATGAAGGTACGCCTATTCAAAAAGTAAGGGAAGTATTAATGAGCCATTTTTCAAAAGAAATAAAGTGGCTGACAGAATTGCCAACAGCGCTTGAAACAGAAGATTATATCTTTGTACATGCTGGCCTTGAAGATAGAGAAGATTGGAAAGAGACAGAACGAAAAAATGCGATAGCAATGCCGGAGTTTTTCAATAAATCACATAGAGCACATAAATATGTAGTTGTCGGTCATTGGCCTGTTGTAAACTATTCAGACAAAGCACCGTCTAATAATCCAGTTATTGATAAGGAGAAAAAGATTATTGCGATGGATGGGGGAAATGCGATTAAAGAGGCAGGGCAATTAAACGCATTTATCATTCAAAGGAAACCAGCAGGTGATATGTTTTCTTATACATATGTAGACTATTTTCCAGAGTTTGAAGTGATAGCAGATTTTAATGCGAATTCAGAAATGCAGGGCGGGGTAACATATCCATATTATTACATAGAGCCGATGGAGAAGGTGCAAGAATACACAATATGCAAGCAAAAGGAAACGAATACATTACTTTATGTGAAAAATGAATATATTAGGCAGCTTGAGTCAGGTGATTACACAGTGAAAACCGATATTTCTTGTGCACAAATATGTGTAAGGAAAGGGGACATTGTTTCTCTCATTGATGGAAGCTGTTCAGGATATGATTTAGTGAAAAGAGATGGAATAGAAGGCTGGATAGAGAAAGGGATTTTAGTTGAGATAGAAAAAATGAAAAAGAAAACGTTTAGCTGAAATAGGCGGTATAGAACCTCCTATTTTTTTATTACCTTTTTAAATGAGTAGATTGCTTGCTTGCTGTCTTTCATAAGTAAGTAAATCGTACTCGGTAAAATGGCAAGCGTCATTCCTAAAATAATTGCGATTATAGCATAACCTCTATACGGAACAGGAACGATAAATGGAAGCCCGGCTAGGAAAACACCTGCTATTATCATTGAAATACTACAAATATTTGAAGCTCTTTTTTCAAGATGTTTATCATTCCATTCCAATGAAACCGTTGATTTACTCGTATCGATTTTGGAACTGAAATAGCCTATTAATATAAATAAAAGCCCTAATGCTAAAAATATTAAATGATCAAGAGGAAGAGTGAAGCCAAGAGCGATGAGAGCAATGACAATATCGACAAAAAATAAAAATAGTAAAATTGTGTTGCCAATCCAAAGGAGAAATTTCTGGTTACTCGCTGCTTTAGATAAAGTTAAAAATAAAAAGAATAAGAAGGTACATATAATTATATTTACGATAACAAAAGTGCTTTTATCCATTGTTGATGTAGGCGTTCCATTGAAGTCCCATTTCGTAACAATACGTAATGGTAAGAAGAAATAGAGAATAATATTTGTTGTAATAATAGTGAGAAATAAAGTAATACTAAATCGATTATTCATTGAATCACCAGCTTTCCACATGAATAATTGGTATCTTATAACAAAATTATACAATATAATAAACGATATTTGTTTTGATTTTTCTGAAAAAACATTATAATTATATATGAAATAAAGAGGAGTGTAGGAGGAAATTATGCAAAACGTAAGAGTAAAAGGGGATAAAGTTACAATTCGTGCAATTGAAGAATCAGATATAAAAACATTATGGGATCTCGTATTTAAAGAAGAAAATCCAGAATGGAAAAAATGGGATGCACCGTATTTTCCGTTTTCAATGCAAGAATACTCGTCTTATAAAGAGAAGATGAAAACTCGTTTAAAAGAGGAACCTCTATCCAATTTAATTATAGAAAGCAACGGTCAAATTATAGGGACAATCGGGTTTTATTGGGAATATAAACCGACGCGTTGGTTAGAGATAGGGCTTGTTATTTATAATCCAAATTACTGGAATGGTGGTTATGGTACAGAGGCGTTAACGTTATATCGAGATTTACTATTTGAAAAGATGGAGATTGGCAGAGTAGGAATCACGACTTGGTCTGGCAATGAACGAATGATGAAAGTAGCGGAGAAAATAGGAATGAGCTTAGAAGGTAGGATGCGAAAATGTCGTTATTATAACGGGACGTACTATGATTCTATTCGAATGGGAATGATTCGTGAAGAATGGGAAGCGTTATATGTAACGAAGGGGTGAGAAAGTATGTACGCTATTATTGCTACATTTGATCGTGTGTTTACTAATAAAATTATAGAATTACAAAATGAAATAACAAATATCATTGGCACAAATCAATTAGCCGGAGTAGAACCTCATATTACATTAGCTGATTACAATGAGGTAGATGTTAACTTATATACTAAGAAATTAGAGGAGTTTGTAGCTGTTCAAGAAAATATGGCTGCAATAAATTTTCCTTCTGTTGGAGTTTTTCCTACTAATGGAACGATCTTTTTAGCACCGACCATTACAGATGAATTGTTAAAACTTCATCATTCTTATCATGATAATTTTAAAACTTTTCATGATAATTTAAATTCATATTATGTACCAGGAAAATGGGTTCCGCATTGCACGATTGCAAATAAGTTACATGCAAATCAGTTTTTAAGTGTAATGGAATATATATATGAAAAATTTGATTATGCAACAGCTTCAATTGAGAAATTAAAATTAATTAAAGTGAATTATGAAAATGGTTCTGCCATTTCTTCTAGTATATTAGCAGAATATAAGTTAAAGAGAATGGAGACAACGAGATGACATATGTAATTAGAGAAATGAAGCAAGAAGATATTCACGCTGTACAATCCGTAGCGAAAATAGCTTGGCATGATACATACGAAAGCATTATTCCGAGAGAGATTCAAGACAGATTTTTAGACGAGGCCTATTCTGATGAAAAAATGAAATATCGTCTTGAAAATACACATTTATTCGTTGCGGAAGAAGAGGGAGAAGTAATTGGCTTTGCGAATTTTTCACCTGTTAGATTGCAAAACGAAGCAGAATTAGGAGCGATTTATTTGTTACCAGATCAGCAAGGGAAAGGGGTAGGAAGTGCTTTATTACAAAAAGGGTTAACGGAATTAAAAGGAATTCGGAAACTATACATTCATGTAGAAGCAGCGAATGAAAAAGGAAAACGTTTTTATGAAGCGAAAGGTTTTGCACAATTAGAGGAATTTGAAGAAGATTTTGAAGGACATATGATGCAGACAGTAAGGATGGTTTTATACGTATAGGGAGGATTAGTAATGAAAATTTTTGATTTTAGTGAAAAAGTGGGAAAGAAAATCTCAGCATTTCAATCTAATTTCATAATGTCAAAAATATTAAACCATAAAGGAAATGTACATATTGGTGCTATGCATTTACGAGAGAATGGAATAATTGGATATCATGAAGCAGTTGTATCACAGCTGCTTCTTATTGTGGATGGAGAAGGATATGTATGCGGAGCAGATAAAGAAAATGTGAAGGTGGAAGCGGGACAGGCTGTGTTTTGGGAGAAGGGCGAATTTCATGAAACGATTACGGAAAAGGGATTGCTGGCAATTGTGATTGAGTCGGAGGAACTTGAACAAGCGATAGTAATGCCTATTAATGAGTGGAGTTGTGAAAAATGATAGAAAAGGCGAATCGAGAAGAAACGAATGAAATCTTACAGTATGCAGCTCAATCACTTTTTGAAGGGACAAGAGGGAATTGTCGATTAAGTATAGAGAAAGCGATTGAAATTACAAAGCCAATAGTGGAAAAGGGAGCATATTATTTAGTTATTAAAGAAGAAAAGAAAGTAATAGGATGGGTATTAATAGGGGAAAATACAGACTATTTTTCTCGTGAAAAACTTGGATTTATATATGAGTTATACGTTTTTCCAGAATATCGAGGGAAAGGACTGTCGAAAGAACTGATGGAAGCTGGTATTAAGGAATTGAAGGAGACGTATTCAGAAATTCGCTTAAATGTATTTGCCGGGAATTTTGCGAAAGAGATGTACGAAGAGTTTGGTTTTGTTGAAAGACAGGTAATTATGACTTTGAAGTGAGAACAATAGGCTTGAACGGGAGAGGGGAAAGAATGAGAAAAGAAAATGAGTATGTTTCGTATTTACAAAGAGTGTGTCCTGAATTACAAATAAGATCAGCTTATATAAATGAAATTGGCCAAAATAATGATGTATTAATTGTAAATGATAATGTAGTATTCCGTTTTCCGAAATATGAAAAAGGTATTCAAAAACTTCGAATAGAATTAGCTAGTTATGGAGAGGAGTTTTTACAACTATTTTCAGCTCATTATCCTAATTTAGAAGCAGTAAAGGAACGAATGTATTTTTATAAAAGTACATTTGCGCTTCAAGAAGCATTGTTTGGTGTACTAAATAATGATAAAAAAGCCTTTGAAGCTGGATTAGCACAATATGTATAAAAAGCCGATTTCAAATCGGCTTTTTATTATCGGTACATCGTCCACATCCCTATATCTTTAAACCCTAATCGTTTATAAATTCGTCCAGCAGCCGGATTATTATAAAACAAGCAAAGTGTTCGGCCTTCTTTCGTAAAGTCTTGAATCATTTTTTGCAATATGAGTGAAGCAAATCCATTTCCGCGGTAGTTCGGATGCGTACATACGCCAACTACCATAGCGGATAATGAATTTTCAGCAGATGTAGAGGCGGAAGTTAATCCTGATGAGGTTTTATCTATGAGTGACCACTCTTTTAGTTATTCGTTTAGGAAAATTATAGAGGTTACAGACTTGTGAGTCAATAACTATTCAGTTGGAACTTGTGAGGTAGTCAAGAAAGTTGAACTAATAGATTTACCTAGCTCGTGTACGAAAAAGTAACTAGAGAGCTGGATTATGTAGTTAATCTGAGGAGGATAACTATGTAGTCGATCACTTTTGTTTTATTTTGAGAAGGTATTACCAAAAGTCAAACTCTTGAGACAGGGCACTCAAGTATAGTGCTAGTTGGTACGGTCTGTATGTTATAATATAATAAAAAGATATTAAGAGGAGAGGAGGGGGTTAAAATAAGTGATAGACCGTTAAATCGTAAATTATTACTTCAAGAAAGAAAAAAAGAGTTAAATTACAGAATGGCTCGGAAAAAAAGTACTTATAAGTTTTCTACAATTTTAGGTATTGCTTGCTTTGTGATACTATTTTTTTTGGCGTATATTTCGCCTGACTATTCTAAGGAGCAGTTCGGTATACCTATCTCTATGTTATACATAATTCTTATTTCTTACGGAATTGTACTAATAGCAATTCCTTTAACTAGAACTATGAGTGAACAAATAGTAGAACTTCAAGATATAGAGAATGAGTTAGATTTATTAAGTATTTCTCATTCATCATTGGAAGAGAGATCGGAGAAGCTCTTTAAGCATCATCATCTTGAATTGAAGAGATATTATGATGAAAACTTAAAACAAAGCTCTTGGATATTTGTTGTTGGTATAGCATGTATATTAATTGGTTTTGCAATAATTGGAATAACTTTGTACTTCTTAATTGCTAACAGTTCCAACGAGCTTGAAAATAAGATAATTGTAGCCTCAGTAGGTGCAATTGGAGCTATACTCTCTAACTTTATTGCTGTAATTTACTTAAAGATGCATTCTGAGACTGTCAAATCACTAACAGAGTTTCATAATCGATTTGTAAACACTCATCATTTCTACTTTAGTAACTTCTTATTATCTAAGATTCAGAATGAGGATAAGAGAGAAGATGCACTTGTTGAGCTGGCTTTAAAGATTAATGGGATTTCTCCAAAGGCTCCAGCTCAGGGGGAAGAAAATAAATAGGTATCAACTAAACACTGTTTGGATTTAAGCAGTGTTTTTTTATGGAGTTTGTATCTTGGTGATGGGGTACCACTCTGTTATTAATCTGGTGAGGTAGGACTCTAGATTTATGTTGTTAGACAGAATAACTCGATTGTAAGTGATTATAAGGAGGAAATTGAGAGGGGATTTATAACAATATCGTATTAACATACCTGTGATATTGCTATAAACTTAAAATGGACAAGGAGGAGAAGGATGGTTATTAAAATTGATATGTTTGAATTTCCAACTAAAGAAGAGATGGCACCTCTTTTAAAAGAAAGTCCGCTTTATAACTACGTAATTGATAGTAAATTATTTCATTGGACAAACCAAAAACTTTCTGGGCTTGATAGAATAGACTATTTAAATTTAAATCGTAATATAGCGAGCTCGCTAAACAAAAGAATCTTTCAGTTGAACTTGAGTTATGCATATCTCTTATATTATTCGCGTCGTGGTATCCCTGATGGGGAATATCCATATTTAAATAACCTTACTGATAAAGAATGGACAAATAAGGTACACTTCGATCAGAATGCTGATAGTTTATTTCAAAAAGCTTTTACCTCTTTAGATTTATTAGCTCATTTACTGTTCGCCTGTTTAGGCTTGAAAACTAAGTGGAAAAGAAAAGGGAAATTAATAAAGACTAAGAAAAGCTTTCATAGTGTAATGCTTCAAATCCAGATTGTAGATAGTGCGCTATATAATAAATTGGATAAAATTAGGAGTTCTGTAGAGTTTCAAGAAGCTTCTAAAGTGAGGAATGATATAATACACAATCAACCACCTTATGAGAAGCGCACCCAAATAGTCGAAGACTCAGAAGATGGTACAGTCTCAGTAGTTGTTCAATATACACCATCTAAAAGACTGTTAGAGATTGCTTTAGGTTTGCTTGAATATATGAAGCGGATATGTGAAATAATTGAGGGTTATTTTAATGAAAAAATAACTTGTTCGTAAGGTATTTTACCTCGTTAGATAACTATTGATTATAACCATTGGATTAGCAAATTTGTTTGTTATATACGTTAGTACTTTATAAGTTATTACTCTAGATTGGGAACACACGAGGTGGAACTCTGTAGGTAATTACTCAACAGAAACTGAGGGTTAAGGTTGAGTAGAATCTCTCTGAGATTACTCTAAGAGGTAAAAACCTCCACCTCGATGTGGTCACTTTCCAGAACATCAACATAGGAACTATAAAAGGTATAAAATATACCAACTTAGCTACGCCTGAGAAAGCAAAACTCCCTCGGAACCCTATCGGTACAAACAAAAGAGGTAGAGAACCTTTATAGAGCCCTACCTCACAGTATCTCTTTAGTAGCTTTTATGTACTCCACCATCTCATAAGACACTCTACTATCTTTATAGAAATTAACGTTTCTTCCAGTTAGCTGATTCTTCAAGTACATCTTCTTATCGCGGCCACTACCTAGAAACAGCACCATGTCTGCCCCTGTAAAAACAAACTCCCTATTGCTGCTATACACAAGAACAGCCTTAGTAGGTAAATGATCCATTCTCTCTTTATGTTCCTTCATAGCACCCCAGTCACTCTTAAAGTCATTCGAAAGTTTTTTAAATAACTTTTTAATCACCTTACATTCCCCCTATAGATACTACATTACTCGAGGTATAACTCTATGTAAATAATTTACAAGTTTATTTTATAGGAGATCGTAACCTAACTCCATAGCAACTAGCTCAGCTAAAAGAGAATACGAAAGACCTTGTTACTACGACCATGTCCTTTGGGAGCAATCTGATAATGTTATGTTATATGCTAAGATTACATAAAACGATAGATAAGTGTAATCATTTAACTAGGGAAGCAAACCTTGCTGTTAAGCCTTTTTGGTGTTACATAAAGTTATTACATAAAAGATTACACAAAACCTTTACACTTAATATGAACTCATGTTACATTAAAGGTACAATAAATGTAAGGGGGAGAAACCTAATGAGAATCGCTTATGCTAGGGTTTCAACTGATGAGCAGTTACTGGATAGACAACTAGAAGCACTAAACAAGTACGGCTATGATAGATTAATCCAAGAGAAGTATACCGGGACTAAGAAAGACCGAGCAGGATTAACCCAGCTCATGGATACAGTACGAGAAGGTGATACTGTTATTGTAGAAGCGATTAGCAGACTAGGGAGAAACACTCTGGATATCCTTACAACTGTCGAAGAGTTAAATGCCATGGGTGTTACTTTCGTGTCACTAAAGGAAAACATGGATACTTCAACGCCAACTGGAAAAGCTATGTTCTCTATGATGGCAGTAATCAGCCAACTAGAAAGGGACTTAATAGCGGAGCGAACAAAAGAAGGATTAGTAAGCGCAAAGAAACGTGGAGTTAAACTAGGTAGACCTCAACTAGACAATGACAAAATAAGAGTAGCCCTGCAGATGTATGACTCAGGAGAATATTCTATTAAGGACATTGTTAGTCAAGTAGGGATATCTCAAGGTAAGCTATATAAAGAGATCAATAAGAGAAAATTACAAGAAGGAACTACGAGATAGGTGACCATTAAGTTGCTACCTCGTGGTTTCTTTTTTATTTGTATACGAGTATGACTCCTGTAGATACATCTCTTGGGTATGCACCTAACAGTATTTTCTTGTGGATCTGATAAGTGAATACGTAAGCTGATACTTGTATGTACGGTTGAGGAGTGCCGGCTCATAAGGTATCTATCATTGATAGTTGTATGAGGTGAAGACCGGTAGTTGATTACATGAGGAGTGCAAGCTCATATGTACTACTTGTGCTGTCGCCTTGTATGGCTAGACTCTGACAGTTGATCTCGTTAGCTGCCTCTCTGTGACTGTTGTGGGGGATACTCCTTGGCCCTACCTCCTTAGTCCCACATATTACAAACATAGGGGTGGGTGCACATATCGGATGGTGCCATACAGCGTTACTATACAGACACAAAATCGACCCCCTAAGTTTTATCTCCTCAGTCAATTTTATAAAATTTATTCTTCCAACATTCGCCCTCATAGTTACATCTCCGTTGCCCGTCCTCGTTAGCTCCTTCTAAAAGTACTTACTTTGATACTCTGTAGTTAAATCTAAGTAAGTTAAAACTATTAAGTTCAACTAATTAGTTCTACCTCAGGTAGTTATTTGTTTTAAATGCATTTAAATACTTAAAACCTAGAGAAGGGTAAACTCTTTGAGGATAGTTATATAGTCTTTCTCTTGGTTTCATCAAGTAGTAAACCTATATAGGATAACTAATTAATCTTCCTCAGTAGTCATTTGTATTTATTTTTTACTGAGCTGGAATCTATTAGGTGAACTCTTTCAGAGTCTTGCCTATGAGATGGACTTATGTAGTTATATACAGAATACAGAGAAATCCGAAAATGAAATGGGTTTAATCCCCTGGGAGAGTAAGGTTGATGCTGTTTTAATACTGGCGGTTTCATACACCGTTTTAGCTCAATGCTGGCGGTCTCATACACCGTTTTGAATAGATTTGAGGATGGTATCCATGAGTTACTGATGCTATCTCGTAAGCCGATTACCAAGCAGTGAGGAAGTAAAGAAAGCTAGGGTGTTAGATATACGAGAACATATCTCCTCAGTATCACCTAGGTAATACCTATATTTAGAATATATGGATACCATTGGTTTATCGAATGAGATGACATATAATAAAAATAAACAAAGGGGGAATATTCATGAGTGACATAAAATTAACTAATGAGGTAATCAGCCCGAAAGATAAGCGTGATAGTTTAGTTGACAAGGTGGAAGTAGTTAACAAAGTAAAAGAATTATTGTTGCCACCTGAGTTGGAAATGGCTACTCTTCAACAGGTCGCAGATTTTTACGATGTATCAAATAAAGAGATAACTAATCTATTTGAATCTCACAAGGATGAACTTGTTTCAGATGGGGTCACGCTTATGAAGGGAAACAAAATAAGTTCCTTCTTTCAAAAAATGAAAAGAAGAGGATCATATACGGTAACATCGAGAAATGGAGAGAAGTATACATACTCTAGCGGCGAGACCAGATTATTTCCTAAGAGAGCTATCCTCCGAGTAGGAATGCTATTAGGAGGTGCCTCTGAAGTTGCCAAAAAGATTCGTGCTCAACTATTGAATACTGAGGAGAGCGCAGTACAATTATATGTAAATGGATTAGTACTGTGTGGATTATCATTGAGTTTACTACTAATGAAGCCATTTACTAATCAAGAACAGGTCAGAAAAGGGATATAGTTATTGCACTTAAGGTTACATTTGTATAGCGTATCTCATGAGTAGGTAAGAGAGGTACCTGTAAGAATGTAATAAAGGAGTAGACCTCTTCAGTCTAGCTCCTTATATCTAACTATCTATAAAGCAATTATTCTTTATCCTGTTTGTTCCACATATCCAACTTGCCATTTTCGAATCTCAGCATAGCAAATTTTATATTGCCTTCACCTTTGTAAATTATGGTTTCTATGTAGTCTTCTTCTTTGTATAGTTCACCTACACCGCCAATCAACTGAGCTACCTCCTCACGAGTCATATCATAATCAAGAGCTTCAAATTCTCCCTCATTAATGTACCCTTGAGATGGCTTGTAGTCCTCAAATGGTGCCTTCGTAGTGGTAGCTTCTTCCTGTGAGCAGGCACCTAATAAGCCAATACTTATAAATAAGGCTCCTAATCCAAAGTGTTTAATCATATAACACCCCCCTTGATTTATTCTATTCGCTCTCATGGTTGTCCTATCAATATCACTTATTGAACGTATTCTACAAGTTCCTATGAGTACGAGCTCTAGCAGTGAAGCTAAAAAATCTCCCTATAAAATAATTCTAACAGATTGCTCGTACAGTGTTCTTCATTAGTTTTTCTCCTCAGGTAATGCCACAGAGTATGTCTGTTTTACATCTTATCTCCTAAGATAAAACTTGATAGTTAACTAAGGGTATCTAGCTCAGTAAAGAAAATAAAGAACTACTGAGGAAGACAATAGAGAGTACTAGCTGGTAAACCAGCAGTTATAACTCCATAGGTAATACTAATAGATTTCCTTCTCTAGGTTAAAGGTATTTAAAGGCATTAAAGAGCTATAGGAGATGGCACAATTAAGATAAACTACAGAGTTCATAAGGGTATATTTTCTTGTAAACGAGTAGGGCGAGCCTTTGAAGTATGCTTCTGTAGATTCTCCTTCTCAGGTTTTTGTATTTATGTTTTTGAGAAGTTAAGAACTAGTAGAGGTAGCTAACTAAGTGATCTCTATAGAATTGAATGATTAATATTCTCCTAGAAATAACTTCTGGATAATAATTAACGAGGCAGCAATTCTTTAGTTTTACTGTAGGGGGTTACTGTAAGATAGTCTAAAATGTTGTATACAGAATACAGAGAAACCCGAAAGTGAAACAGGGTCAAACTGTTGGGAGAGTGAGATTGAAGGTGTTTCAATGCTGGCGGTTTCATACACCGTTTTTTTTGAATTGATTTGAGGGCAACTAACGAGGAATGTCAATCTTTGTGTAACTACATAACGTAAAAAAGTAACTGTAATTCGCAAGTAGCCTGTAGAGGTTGCCTGTTGGATTACAGTTTTTTTATTTCGGAAGAGGTAAATAAGAGGTTGTCACACCTCTAGTATGTTATATATGAGCGAAACTTTTAGGTGTTACGTTCTTGGTATGTTATATATGTAGGAATCTTTTTCAAGAGTATATTCTAATCGGTATACCGTGAGAAGGGATGTTTTTTCAAAGTTCAAAGGTGGACTTGGAAAGGGATGTAACCCTGTTGGAGGCTGATTTTTCCCTGTAGAGGTCACAGCCCGTTCATATTAGTTATGAAGGGATAAATAAGGGATAGTCACACTGGTGGTAAATATCCTGTTGAAAGGGAAAATAAGAGATAGTCACATACTTTCTAATTATCTTATTGAAGGGATAAATAAAAGGATACTTTCATTACAAAATCTCCCTAGTTTAATACTAGTTTGGCTGGCTCATACTTGTTCTTTTGAGTCGGCTCCCTTTTTAACCAAAGGGTATCTATTTTGACAATGAATAAAGGAGGTAGAGAGTTTTGAGGTTAGTAATTGATTTAGAAAGGATTTGTATTAGCTATAACACCAGCTTAGCAGAATTAGCAGAACAGACAGGTATTCAGCGTCCAAATCTATCGAGAATAAAACGTAATCGTTCCATCTCTTTAAAGAACCTTGGGAAAATTGCTCAAGCAGTGGGCGAGACAGATATTAGTAAATTATTAATTCAAGAGTAAATGGGGAGGGAGAAAAGTGAATAACTTACAAATAGCTAAGAAAATGTTACTCGAGGCAGGGTACGATCTAACAAGTCCAGGTCAAAAGGAAGCTCGTAAGAAATACAAAGAGAATAAACTAGGGAATGAACAATTTGTAATGGTTAAGGAAGGCTTTAATGAGGTGAAGAAACATTTAAGTCTAGAACAAAGTGGCGTTCTCATGTACCTTATGGCGTTTGTTAAATTAAACGAGGATGGACAACTGTTTATGGAACATGCTGACAAGAAGAAACTTGAGAGAATGACAACTACCCATGCAGCTGATTTACTAGGTAAATCTAAGCGACAAACAAATGATATCTTAGCAGAATTAGAAAAGTTGAGTTTAATAGTTAGAACTAAAGAAGGGAGAAGCGTATATGTAAGCCTTGGAGATTCTTTCTTTAACTGTGGAGGGTATGAGGAGAAGGATTTATTCACAAAGGTTTACAAAACGGAATTAAAAGAGATTGCTAAAAAAATTACCCTCTCAGAGTTAGGGCTACTTATGCAGCTTTTAAATCATGTTCACTTTCAGTATCACATTTTAGTGGATAATCCACACGAGACAGATCCTAGTAAGTTACAAATTTGGTCTAGAAAACATATTGCTAACGAGTTAGGGATATCAATTGATTTTATCAAAGGTGCAATTCCTAAGTTAAGAAGGGTACAGGCTATCGTGGAGATAAAGGCGACTAAGACAGCTATTACGATGAGTCCAAACTTAGCTTGTAAAAAAGCTGTTAAGCCTACTTATGATGAAGTCATTTCTGCAATTAACGGAGCTGGCTTTTCTAAAGAAAACTTTAAGAAGTAAGTCTGTCAAAAATTAATCTACTCAGTCCCGCTCATAGGATGAAAGGGGATTAAAAATAGAAAGAGGAGATGGAGAGATGAATAATTTACAAGTATTTGACCATGAAGAGTTGGGACAAGTTAGAACAACTAAAGAGGATGGAGCTATCTGGTTCGTAGCTAAAGATGTATGTGAGGTGTTAGGGATTAGCAAATACAGAGATGCGCTTGCTCGATTAGATGAAGACGAGACAGGTGCAGTATTAGTGGACACCCTTGGAGGAATGCAACATATGAGGGCTATCAATGAGGCAGGTCTCTACAGTTTAATTTTAACTAGTCGCAAACCTCAAGCCAAAGCATTCAAAAAGTGGGTAACCTCAGAAGTACTACCGAGCATCCGCAGAGATGGTGGGTATATGGTTGCTAACGAGGAAGAAAGCGATGATGATCTACTAGCTCGTGCCTTAGTGGTAGCTCAAGCGACGATAGCTAGGAAGAACAAGAAGCTAGCTCAAGTGGAGGCGCAATTAGAAGAGCAAGCTCCAGCAGTAGCTTATCACGATAAAGTGTTAGACATCGAGGGTTATACAACTATTGAGAGTACTGCTAAGCAGTTAGGCTTACGATCACCCCAGCAGTTAAACCAAATGTTAAAGCAAGCAAAGATTATCCATCTAACAAGAAAAGGCAGCTGGTTGCATACCGCTAAGTACGCATACTTGAGAGAAGATGGTCATATCAACTACAAGCCTCTGATAGGTGGAAAGTTACAGATGCTAGTTAGCCAAAGAGGAACAAAGGAGATAGCTAAATTATTAGGTTTAATCAAGCGGTAACCCCTACAATATGTCTTCATCAAAGGCTCACCCACCCCGAGCCAACTGGTAAGTAAAACCCAAACTAAAACTAAACTATGGAGAGTGATTGATTATGAGTATTATCACTAAATTTTTCACAAAAGGTAACGAAACTAAACTAGGTAAGTTAAACAATGAGGTAACAGAACTAAACAGTAAAGTTAACGAATTAAGCGGTAAGATTGGACAAGTTGATAAGGCCCTAGAGTTAGCGAAAGTAGACTTAATGCTAGACGAAAACGCAACTAACAAGAAAGCTGTAGCTAAGTATGAGACGGCCAAGGAGAAGTTTTCTACAGAGATTACAAACCACCAAAATAAACTAAGTGAGCTGGCTCAACAAATTCAAGCTATTACAGATGAAGAACTACAGGCGGAACTTAAGGAGGCAGCTGAGAAGGATACAGAGAATAATGCGTTAACTATAAAAAGTCGAAAAGTAGAAAGTATGATCAGAGCAAAGGCTGACTATATTGATAACTTTATGTTCACGGGCGGAAGTCAAGCTAACTTGAAGAGATTGGCTGTCTCTAGAGGTCATATGGGTAAGCATGAAAATTACATCAGTGGTATATACTCAGATGCACTAAAGGAAGCGCAAGATAAGATGGATATTCAGATTGATAAAGAATATGAAGAGTTCATGAAAGCTTGGAATAAATACTTCGGAGAAAGTAACTAAAAGAACATACAACACAGTATAACTGAGTAGGTCATGCTTAGTAGCTAACTGCTGAAGTCACTAGGATGGAGGTTGCTTCTGAGGTGAATTACTCCACTGAAGGAATCAAAGAGTATGACTAGGGGGCTTTAGCGCAGCTAAGGTCTTCTTTCTCATATAGATTAATTGAAGGAGGTAGACAATATGTTCAAGCAGTTCAAAGAAAGTGGTCATCTAATGGAGAACTTCTCAGCCAACTCAGAGGGCGACCTTATCAAAGATGCAGAGCTTTTCGCCACAGGCGTTCACAGAGGACGCAATTACACAGAAAAGGATCTGCAGACTTTATCTCAATCGTTTAACCTTGAGGAGAATGTTCCTTTGCAACTAGATCATTCAGAGAGTGTCAGAGATACAGTAGGGTTCCTCGAGGCGGTAAGTGTAGTAGGTAACAAGCTTATGGGTAAGATTCGAGTAGTCGATGAGGTTATCAAAGAGAAAGTGGCCAACAAGACCGCTAAGAAGTTATCCGTTTCATTCTACACAGACAAAGAAGGCAACCCCATAAAACTCCGTGAGGTCTCCCTCGTAGCTTTCCCTCAAGTAAAAACTGCAACGCTATTCAGTGAGCAGCCTCAATTAAATGACCGCAAGCAAGCACTATACGAGAAGGCTAGAGAATTCCAACTCCAAATGAAGTTCCGTGAATTACAAATGAAGGTGAAAGCTGCAGAAATTAAGCTTGCTGAGGAGAAAGCACAGGTACAAGCATTTAGAGAAGCTAGAGAGGAAGTTGAGTATCAATCCTATCTGGCTAACTTAAGGGGGGGAAATACCACTAAGTATACAGCTGAGCAGGACAGAGAGTATCAAGAATATCTAGATAGTTTTAACTAAGGAGGTAGACAACATGAGTAAACCTAAGGAATTACCTAACGGTCTCCGTGAGTATATAAACAACGTGAGAGACAGGCTTATTAGTGGCGACCTCACAAGAGACTCTGAGGAGATGGCAACCATTAAGGCCAAGCTGAAGGGAGAGGTATCTATTTGTGGCGCTATCAAAGGTAACAATACAGTTTGTACTCACTCGCCAACAAATGAAAAGAATCTCCGTTGTAAAGTGCATGGAGGACGTAGCACAGGAGCTAAAACTGAGGAGGGAAAACGTATGAGAGATGCAAACTTGAAGAAGGGACACGAGAGAACAATTCATGGGATTTACTCTAGGAAGTTCCTTGAGGAGTGGACTGAGGAGGAACAAGCCTTCTACGATAATACTTGGAGTTATTACAAGGAAAACTATGACTTGGAGCCGCTAGATGAGGTAGCACTAGATCGCTTTCTCATAAATTCAATTAAAGCTATGCGAGTGGACTCTGTAGGTATGAACTACGCAACCAACTTAAAGGTTAGCCTAGTAGACTTTGAAGGAAAAGCAATACGTCAGGCTGAGACTCTAGGGCTTAACCGTAAGTACCGTAAGAGTCGGGACAATACAGATAATCCTAATGAGGTTAGCTTAAACGCTTTATTTGATATGGGTAGCAGTAATTAAATAAGAAACTTATGAGGACGATAACTACCTAGTTACTAAGGAACTAGGCTTATTTGTCGTTCTTATAGGTCACATATAAGGATGGTGAGAACACAATGGCATCATTAATCGAAATCATAATTGACGCCGATGATCGAGCGTCAGCCCAGTTTAGGCACACCTCGAGTGAAGCTAAGAAGATGGCAGCTATCATCGGAGGTGTTACTATCGCTGCTTCTGCTATGACACCAGCCTTACTAGCTGGACTAGGGGCTGTTGCTTCCCTGTTTGGTACTGCTGGTCTTGCTGCCGTAGGATTCGGTGGACTAGCCGCCACCACGATAATGAAAACTTGGGAGAAAGCAGGCGACCTCGAAGATGCAATGCTCGATGTTAACGCGGCCATGATTAACAACGATGCTAAGGGGTACGCCAAAGCAATGGCTAAAGTAGAAGCTATCTGGCAAGACATGACTGAGGCAGAGAAACAAGCCGTAGCAGCTATCATGGAGTTTAAAGATGAGTGGAAAGCGATGGAGGATCAGATGACTCCTACGACTCTCCGAGTTATGGCTGAGGGGTTAGATTGGTTGAGGCTTGTTATGAAGCCACTCTTCCCAGTATTCCAAGCTACAGGAGAATCCTTTGCTAACATGTTTGCCTACATGAATAACGCTATCGAGACAGGACGAGTGAATCCATTCTTCGAGCATATGAATACCTTTGCGGTTCCAAGGGACTCCGGTAAAGGATTACTAAATAGTTTTACTAACGGTATTATCTCAGGGTTTAACGGAGCTATAGATGCAGTCTACAGAGGTATGAAATCTATCCGTCAGTACTTGCCATTCTCACCTGCCAAGAAAGGGCCTCTAAGCGACCTAGACAAATCAGGTGAAGCATTCTTCCCTACTTGGTACGAGGCAGCATTAACTAAGACAAACGCTATGCAGAAAGCTATCGGAAGTGCCTTCTCAGGGGTTGCTAACGAGGCAGATGTTGCTCTAGCAGGTACAGGCTTGGAAGCATTCACTGGAGGAGCTACAACTATTACAGTTCGCCATGAAGTGTCTGGTGAGGTGAGAGTAGATGGATCCGGATTAGAAGGACTACAGAATACCATCCAACAAGTTGTAATTGGTGGGCCTAGCACAGGATTAGCTGGTTTTGGTTTCGACAAACAAGTAATCAGAAGAAACTAATTGGTTGCCCTCTTAGAGATAGGGGGGCTTCCGTGTAATTTAGCCTACAGGATCAATAGCAGAATTCAATAAGAATCCTAGTATAGATTAACCTGTATAGCGTAATGGTAGTACTTGATATTTTATAAACACAAGGAGGAAGTTATATGGTTAATTATGTGATTGTTGAAACTACAGTGTATTACTACGAGATGGACGAGAAGCATGTTTATACTGACTTTATGATTGTTAAGGAATCCCTAGAGGTGGCTAGAACCGTTTTGGAACCCTTCTATAGAGATACTATGCAGGAAACGGTTGATAAGCATACCTCTGGGGGCAAAGTACTTGGTGTAATTGTTAAGGAGATTAGTGAACTGGAATACAAAAGAGAAGCTTTTAAGCCTCACAACAAAATAAAAGAGATGAATAGAAAGAGAGGAAACTAATATGAACAAATATATTAAAGTAGCTGTTACTTATAAGTTTAAACCTGAGGGAGAAGTGTATAAACAGGCACACTATAGAGAGGTAACACCTGAGGAAGATATCGAGCAAGTTAAAAATGATGTGTTACACATGTTTAGTAATGTGTTTGATAAATTAGTCTACCTCGAGGGGATTAATGTTACTGAGGTAATTGAGTTGGAGTACCAAGCAGGTAGAGCTGAGGAAGATGCTGAATTGAGGTTCCTCCAGCAAATCACACTGGATGGTTGTGTCTCGTGAGGTAGCACCTCTTTAGTTTTATCTAGAAAGATAAGGTGGGGGTAGGTCTACGTATCCGATAGTAAATATTTATAGTAGAAATAATTTCGTATAATCGGACTAAATGATATTACAGAGTTAGCACAAATGCATAATTTATAATTTCAAGTGCCATAAGGGTAACCCTGAGGAGAAAAAGACTTCGGATTTTTAAGATTATATAAAATATTCATAGTTGCGAAAACTCTATTGTGGTAAAATATTCTATATGAAAATTAAAAAGGGGAAAGGCTTATGGATTTAATAAAAGTTACTCCAGAACGTTTGGAGCAATCTGCTAAGTTGGTGCAAGATATAAAACAAACTTTAGACAATATGCACAAAGACCTTTATAACCAAACAGAATACATAGCGTCTCAGTGGACAGGTGCAACAAGTCAAAATTTCTATCAAATGTTTAATGAAGCTAAACCAAAGATTTTTGAAGTTAATAATCTATTGGATAAAATTTCAGAAGAACTCAAACATTCTGCTAAGAAATTCCGTGAAGCAGACCAAATGGATTATATGTTAGCAAAAGCAAAATCTCAAAAAGATGTAGAATATCTGAAAGGGAGTATAGAAAAAAAAGAAGGAGATAGATTTGGATTAAAAGCTGAAGGAGCAATAATGGAAGCGAAAAATATGATTACAGATAAATCAAGTCTCACCTTTAAAGCGGGAAGTGCTTCAGCTGAGTTTAATTTACCTTATAGCTTGGATGCTATTAAAGAAGACTTTTTGAAAAAAGATATGATAGGAATAAAAATTGAGGGTGCAGTAGCGGAAGAGACTATTAAAGTTGATGCTCCTCAGAGATTTGGGGAGAGCCTTACTGTAACTAGTAAGCAAGGAACAGCATCTTATGGATTTGGAATTGAAGGGTTTGGGATTAAAAGTGAAACCTTAATAGCGCTGCAAACATACGAGGCAGAAATGACCAAAATTAAGATACCTGATTACATTCCAGTATTAGGCGATTACGATATAAGTGTTAAAGGGGAGATTGTAATAGGAGGATACGGTTATAGATTTCGTGCAGGTGAAGAATCAGGATTTACTGCAACAACACCTCAGGGGTATGGTGGAGGTTTTTCGTTTAAATTCGAGAAAGAAGAGTGATTATAGAATGCGAAAGTTTTCGAAAATAATGATATGCATTGGTGCATTAATAATGATTATACTAGGTATGATTGTACATGATACGTGGAAGGATAGAATCTATTTTTCTTTAGCAGTACTGTTTGTCACTGCACTTTCTTTATTATGGAATATAGTTGTTCAAAATCTTATGGAAAAAATCAATAAAAAAAAAGGAGAATAAATAGATGAAACTTTTACCGATTGGAACAGTTGTGAAGCTAGAAGATATAGAGCAATTTGTGATGATTATTGGAAGAATGGTTACTTCAGCAGATAATCGTGATTTTGATTATATAGGTGTTCCTTATCCAGTGGGCTATCTAGGTGAGGAAAAAGTATTATGCTTTAATCACGATAAGATTGTGGAAGAAATGCATAGAGGGTATATGACTGAGAGTGAATTAGTTCTACGTGAGAAATTAGTAGAAATGTAAAAGAAGAGATTAATACAGAGTTAGCAGGAGCAGGGAGAAATCCTTGCTTTATTTATTTTGAAGAAAGATAGGAGGGAATCTAATGGAGTTTTCCCCTCTGAAAGGTGGCTATTTCGGGGGAGGTTGACTCGAAAGGGGTGGCTAGAAGGTTTGTGCTGGATAAACAGCAAGTTCATGAGCTATCTAATTGGCTTCAACGAGTGCATAAAATATAATTTCAATTACCGTAATGATCAACCCTGAGGAGGAAAGCAAAAGAGCTGACTTATTAGAGTCAGCTCGCTAGTTATTACTTGTTATCATTATGAATGTTAACCTATATAGCTTGAACCTGTAGAGTTAACAATCCTCCTCAGTTAATTCATCTAGATTAAAACTAAGAGTTTCAGAGGTTTTGCCAGCGCGTAAGATAACTACATACGTAGCATCTAGTTGGAATGTATCTACTTCGCACACTTTATTAGTAATACGAGTTAGTGAGTCTTGGAAGTTAGATACTAGAGTATCGATCTCCTCCATAACCATATCGAATTTAGTTGGCTGAATAGTGTTTGTTGTCATAATAATTTCTCCCTTTAGTTTTGTTTATTTACACGAGATAGGTAATACTTACAGGTGTACAATCATGAGTGAAACGATGTAACCGGCTGCGTAAAGAAAGGTAATACTGCCGCCAGCTACCAAGGTTGATTTAACCCAATCTTTAAGTTTCAACTTATTCGCCTCCTGTGGAGTCGAACCTTTACAGCTATTCCTGCTCGTGATACCATAGGGAGGAAAGAGCCTTATAGGTTCGACTGAATTGCTTAGGAGTACTACCTGAGGTCGCCAAACTTCAAAGGGTAGTGCTCCTTTTATGTTTAATCTGTCAGTTTCTTGCCAGCATATAAACGAGTTAGCATATCGTCTATCTTACTGGCTTTACCAACTGTCTCAATTTTCTTGAGTTGGTTATATGCGTTATATAGCCTTTTGGCATCCTCGCTATTATCCAACCCGTAGAAGTCTTTTATCTTGCTATAGAATCTTTGCTGCTTTGTTTCCATTTGCTCACCTCGTTTCCTCAGTGGCTTAATTACATACTACATTATCGGTTCCTGAACCATCAATAACTTTTGTGAATCGTTTTAAAAATTTCCTCAAAAGGTGCAAAATATCACTAGGGCTTACAAAAGGTTCATACACAGTGGTTAGCTTTTTGAGGTGCAAACATTAGAGGTTACAACCCAGAAATTCGTACAAAGGAATCTGAGAGGTCGTTTCCCCTAAGGTGGCATCTCAGTAGGCACATCAACGAGTATAAGATGTTTAGAAAGTTGTATAAGTCCGGACGGGAACCTGATCAGTTGCCACCCTTAGTGGGTAATCAAGAATACACTTAATAGCACCCACTCAAAGGTTAATACTGAGGAGGGCAAAAAAACAGTTGTTAAGGATAATACTCAACAGTAATAATAGGGGGATCGCCAGCATTTTGGAAAAAATCAAGCTAAGCAAAAAATAAAATAAGCCATCCGTTTGGACAGCTCATTTACATAATTCTCGTTATTGGAAGTTATTTATTTGCTAATAAATCTTCTGCGTAACATTTAATCATCATGTAGCCTGCGTAACCGAACTGATCATACGTATCTGCTTCTTCTTTGGTCGCCTGTCTAAGTACTGAATATCCTTTCATTAACATACAATTCTCATCATGAAGCATTTGTGAAGTGAAATAATCTGTTTCGATTCCATCTAATTCTAATGAACGATAGCCACTTATAAAACCATCCAATGCTGTTTCATGAATGGTTTTAATATGAACATCCATTTGTATTAACGTTTTACAACCTTTTAAATTTTCAGCCATAGGTGGGCTATCTCCGATCCAGTCCATCAAACCTGCTAAAAACCCCCTTCTACTATTTGGATCTGTTTCAATTACTCTACCACATGCAAATTTACTGTTATCTAAAGGAATAGTCCAAAATTGTCCTGGTACTAAATAACGATTTGATTTTGGTTTAAATGGATAGTTTATACTCATTGTTCTCCCCATCTCTTTTTTATCTATTGTATAACATATTCATGTAAAGTTAACATAACGTCCTATTATCGGTAGCAAGGAAAAGAGGGAACCCTACTCTTACAAGGGAACCTTCTTTTTTTTGTTCTATGGATCTATGCATTTTTTTATAAATTCCTATCCTGGCGTGGTCTTAGGGTTCTTGTTTGTTACTGGATTAGCCGAAAAACTGTATAAAATCTTGCATGCTCTTAGCTTGGATTTTTCCAAAATGCTGGTGATCCCCTAATAGTGTGTGCTCCTCAGTTTAACCTTGTAGGAAATTGAAAAGTTTATTCTTCAGTTTTCTTTGCTCAACAGACATCATCTTTGAGAGAACGCCAAATAAATAACCTTTGAAGTCTTTTCTAATCTTGTTCATCTTTAGAGCGAATACAGATTGTTTAAGCGCTGAGATTGCCACCTCAGTTGTATCAACTAAGTCAGGTGCATACTTGCTTGCAGCCAATTTAACTTTACCCCAAATAGCATATATCTCCTTAGCTGTACCAAAGAAGGGGGATACTGCATCGATAAATTCCATAGGTACACATGAGTTAACCAAATAAGATGAATCTAAATCATCCAGTTCAACAGGTGCGCTATTACGTATCTTTAATTCTTTAGAGCTTTTAGTTTTAGTTGTAATGGCTTCGTTCTCGTGAGATGGCTCGTCAAGTTGCTCAGGAGTAGGCTCGGTAGCTTCCTTACAAGATGCCAGCTCATGGTGACGCTCGAAAGGATTAATTACACAGATGAATGCTGAGTAGCCACCCTTAACAGGTTTAAATTGTTCAATACGAGTAAGGATTCCTAGCTCGCTGAAACGTTTGAGGGCACGCTGAACAGTACGCTTAGAGTATCCTGTTAGATCAGCTAAAGTGTTATTTTTTAAATATGAAACTCCCACGAATTTACATGAGTAGTTTGATAGCTTTAGAAGTATTACTCGCTCGCTATTTTTTAAGTTATATTCCTTAAGGGTAAAATCAATAGTTTTGTCCATCTCGGCAACAGACTGAAAGCTTTCATATTGTCTTAATTTCTTCATATTCTTTTCCTCCTATATGAGAAGGAACACCTCTTGAGCTAGTACCAGTAAGCATGATACAATAGCAAACAAGAAAGCTCCTTCGAGTTTTCTTCCAAGAGAGAACCCTGTCAGGTCGCCAAACTAGAGCAGGGTTCTCTTTTTATTTGTCTTAAAAGTCAAACCTATTGAGTGGATTATATTTATCGTTTGATTCAGCTAACGAGTTACCGAAAGCATGTAGGTACATCTCAGTAGTTCTTATCTGGGAGTGATACATAAGCTTACTCAAGGTGTATATATCCATGCCAGCTCTTAAACAGTTACTCGCATAGGTATGTCTAAACATGTGAGCTGTAGTTTTGAATCCCATACGCACAGACAACCTAGTGAACATTAACTTGACAGCATTCACTGTTAGTGGGCTACCTCTGTGGTTATTAAACACATGAGGAGGCAATTTAATGTAGTACTTCTCGCAGAATAATCTCCATTCGTACAACTCCCGAGCCACCTTATCCGTTAACGGAGTAGACAGGCTCTTGCGGTTCTTCCCAAAGGTAGTGATAGTCTTATTGAGTAGATCTACTGAGTCCCACCTCATGGATACCAGCTCACCCAGTCTAATGCCTGTACCAGTGAGAACGATTATTACGGTATGACCTCTGTAGCTATACAACGTGTTTTCTCTAGAGCGCATCCTCCAGTAGTATCTAAGCATCTGCTTTATCTGTTCATCGGAGTAGACCTTGATATTCTTGTCCGTCTTAGCAGGCTTAATTTTGCTAGTGGGATTGCTACGGATCTCTATAATGTCCTCATCCTCTAGGTACCTAAAGAATGTCTTTAAGTGCTGGAGCTTACCATTACGAGTGACCACTGTGTTTCCTCTCTCCTTGGAACAGTAGAGGAGGTAGCTCTTTATAACTTGTGGAGTAATATCCTCGATGTTAACAATCTCCTTCTCAGCAATGAGCCAACGAGAAAACTCATTGAGTGTATCCCTGTAGCTCTGTATTGTCCTAGGAGCTAGCCCGCTGAGTTCTTTATCCTCTAAGTAATCCCTTATCATAAATCTAAGTAGTGCCATTTAGTTTCCTCCTTGAGTACGCACAAAAAGACCACCTCCATAGGCTACTTGTGAGTAACCTAGAAAGTGGTCTCTTGTGAGAATATTGTTTCTGTCATAGACAACCATTCAGCCTTACCTTGTGAGGTTTGTCCTACCTCGGGTGAATTAACTCGCCTGTCCTACCATAGCGGATAATGAATTTTCAGCAGATGTAGAGGCAGATGCAATAATAGCACCGTCTTTTTCAATGTAGTATGTACGTCCTGTGTTTGTTTCGAGAGCTTGTCTTAATATTTTCTCTGATTCATTAGCAGTCGGAAATTCAACGATGTTACTTCGTAATTGCATTATTCGCTTTACATCATCTAGTGTGGCAAGTTTAATTGTTTCTTGGGCAGGCGTACTAGGTAAGTTGTCAGCATCTAGACATTCACAAAAATACATTTCATTTTTAGTACCTAGTTGTATACTTGAAACGGTTTCAAATCGTTCAACAATATTTGACTTGCCAGAGAGTTTAAGCGGCTTATAGGCGGAAATAAGTGCCTCATAATCAATGGTAACAAATTCTTCTTTACTATAGGGTATAAATGCATCATAGAAGCGGAGTAAAATCGATTTTAATGTTCCATTCTCTTTAAATACGCCCCATAATTCTTGAAAGTCTGTTTCATAACCGAAAGTTTCTAAATCCCCAATAATAAACAAGTTAAGGGCTGCTTCTTCTTTTAGGTAATCGAATACTTGTTCATGATCTTTCTTTGTTAACTTTCGCATCATAACGAATCGACCTCTTTTTTTACTTTTCTAAATATTACAACTTAAGTTTTTTGAAATCAATATAAAATTTTATGTTTAGTTCACCAACTTTCGGAAAAACTAGGAAAGATATGACAAAGGAGGTTATGAACGGTGGATCATCCAATTCAAGGGTTAATGAAAGCGGCAATGGAAAATTTAAAAGAAATGGTCGATGTAAATACGATTGTTGGAGAGCCTGTTCAAACGGCTGACGGTGGTGTGGTGTTAACGGTTTCTAAAGTGGCGTTCGGTTTTGGAGCAGGAGGTTCTGATTTCCAAACGAATGATGGCCAAAGAGCGAACGGTAACCCTGCATTTGGTGGCGGTAGCGCGGGTGGTGTTTCTATTACACCAGTAGCATTTCTTGTAGTGAATAAAGATGGAGTAAATATTCTGCATCTACAAAATGCGACACATTTAGCAGAAAAAATGATTGAATTAGCTCCACAAACAATTGATAAAATTCAATCGATGTTCCAAAAAGATGAAAAGAAAGAGGGAAATCATCATCCTCAAAACCCAGATGAAATCCTTTAAAAACACCTGCTCACGAGCAGGTGTTTTTTCTTGTAATCACTATGTAATAAAACACATGAAATTGTAAATAGTTTTTGAATTTTTTTCTATGTTTCTAAAATTTTTCATGTTAAAATATGCTATAGAATTGAAACATATAAAACGAAGGTGGCTAGGTGCTTTGTCTGGAGGATCTGACCAAGTAAAAAATATGATATATATTAATGGTAATCGTCGGGGTCATTGTTTTATTACATCAGGAATTACGTTTAAAGAGTTTGCAAGTAACATCCCTTCACCGCTTCATCAAGTGTTGCTTTTGAAGCATAACTTTGAATGGACAGATTTTCATTATCATACTTTATTTGAATATGTTGAGGAAGAAAATATACATAAGCTAATTCAAGCAGAGATTGATGAATTTGATGAATTTTGTTGGGTAGATTTTGATGATGCAAGCGATTTAGATGAATTAGAGCCAAAAGAAATTGCAGAGCTTTTATATTTGGCTCACAAAAAAGAACCACTTGCAAGAACATTCTTTCCGCTATTGAAAAATAGATTTGTTTATTTTTCACATGATGACGGATGGTACAACAAAGTGTATTATCGTAGAATTGCTGACTTTGTAGGGATGTTAAGTAAAGTCATTCCTTATAAACTCGGTGCTTTTGGTAAGAAACGTTTTTCTTTGTTCCAAAAATCAAAAATTTTCCCAGCAATTTCGAAAGAAGTGATCATGGGGCTTCTTCCATTAATGGAGGATGGTCTTTATATTGATCTAGCAGGGAAAATTGAGTCAAGAAGAGGTCTTGAAATTCCGGTATATGTAGTTGGTTCGTATGAAAGTACGGATGAGGTGCTAGATAATATCGATGAATTGAAAGAAGAAGCAACAGAGACAGGCTGGCTTATTTTTGATAAGAAAGAACAAGAATGGCAATGGGTTGTGGACTAAGAAAACTTGGCGCATGAAGTCAAGTTTTCTTGTCATTTGAAAGGAGTACAAATGAAGAAATATTATACAATTGTGGGTATTGTAAGTATTATTCTCGTAGCGATTTTACTTATTACTTGTCCGAAAGAATCGGATTTTAAAGTATATGTAGAGGATAAGTATGCATTGAAATGTGATGAGAGTAGTTTTGAATGCACACAAAATGTAGATGGTAAAAAAGAAAAATTACAATTTGAAAGTACAGATGCACGAAATGGTGTATTCTTTATGACTGCAAAGCAAACATTTAAAACAGAAGCTGGTGTTACGAAAGAATATAGCGGAGTAGGAATGTTTGGTACATTTCTTTTTGTTTCAGAGAAGACTTTCTAGTAATAGAAGGTCTTTTTCTTATGCTTATGTTCATATAGATGAAGTAAGACAAGCATAGGAGGGATAGTAATGAAGAATACATGTATCGTTTGCGGTGGTGAGGAGTTTTTTTCCTCAACTTTGTATGCACGTACGAAACAAGATTGGGCATATGCGCCAAACATGTACCGTTTTGAAAAGGTGTTTATTGAACATAGGGATGAAGAAAATTATCCAGTGTTTCAAGAAATTACAGCGAAACATTGCTGTGGATGCGGTCATATTATGTTGTATCACGAATGAACACACCAAGTATAACTTGGTGTGTTTTTTTAAAACGCTGACAAAGAAAGCGGATAGAGTAAAGTAAATAAAACAGAAAAACTACCAAAACCAATTGCTGTATATCCAAGTGTTCTTGCTCCGAAATTGACAGCTAATAAGCCGACTAAAATCGCAAGAGAGCCGAGTGTAACTGGATAAAATGCAATTGAGAAAAGCGAAAGAAATAAAGCGACATAGCCTACCATTGCACCGGTGTTTGTACCTTCTATTTCATTTGCAATTTCTTTACGCTTATGTCTAATTGGTATGCCAGCTGGTGATATTTCAGCTGCATACTCTTCGTGTTTTTCACCACTTTTAAAATGATGATTTCTCTTTCTTCGCATGTACATCCCTCTCTTTCAATTGGGTGTACCTATAGTATCTTACACAAAGAGAAGAACATGAGTATGAGTTAAACCCAAGTAAAGCAAAAATTGGAGAATAAAGATTCCGTTATTAGCTTGTACATCTCCTAATGAAGATAAACAGGAATTTTGGAAAATGATGTAGAATGAAATGAATGATAAAACGTGAAGGCAGGGGAATGTATGACGAAATTTAATTGGCATGAATCAGCAGAGAAAAAATGGGATAGTAGTGCAGAATTTTGGAATCAAAATAGTCAAGAGATGTGGGACAGCGGGAGTAGGAGTACAATTATTCCGTTTTTTGAACAGTATGTGAAGAAAGAAGCTCAGGTGCTCGATGTTGGTTGTGGGGATGGATATGGTACATATAAATTAAGTCGCGCGGGCTATAAAGCAGTTGGAGTAGATTTATCAGAAGTGATGATTCAAAAAGGGAAGGAGCGTGGAGAAGGACCGAATTTATCTTTTATAAAAGGGGATCTTTCTTCCTTACCATTTGAAAATGAGCAATTTGAATCAATTATGGCAATAAATTCTTTAGAATGGACCGAGGAGCCATTACGAGCATTAAATGAGATAAAGCGCGTTTTAAAAAGAGATGGGTATGCATGTATTGCAATTTTAGGACCGACAGCAAAGCCTCGAGAGAACAGTTATCCTCGTTTATATGGCAAAGACGTTGTTTGTAATACGATGATGCCTTGGGAGTTTGAACAGTTAGCGAAAGAACAAGGTTTTGAAGTTGTAGATGGCATCGGTGTATATAAGCGCGGAGTAAATGAGAAGATGCTAGGTCAACTACCTATCGAGTTACAACAATCGTTAACATTCTTATGGGTATTTATGTTAAAAAACGCATAAAGAAATGAAAGAATTTTTAGGAGGTAAATAAGTGCAGAAAATACAAAAAACTGATACAATATCATCAGAACCAATTAAAGGGGGACTAGGGTATATGACAACTACTACAACAGTTAAATCCGATATTGAAATCGCGCAAGAAGCGAGTATGAGGAAGATTCAAGAAATTGCAGCTGAATTAAATATTTTAGAAGATGAATTAGAGCCATACGGGCATTATAAAGGTAAGTTATCTCTTGATATTTTTAAGCGCTTACAGGATGAGAAAGACGGTAAAGTTGTTTTAGTAACAGCGATTAACCCAACTCCAGCTGGAGAAGGTAAATCAACAGTAACAGTTGGTTTAGGTCAAGCTTTTAATAAAATTGGTAAGAAAACAGTAATTGCACTTCGCGAACCATCTCTTGGACCAACGATGGGACTAAAAGGCGGGGCAGCAGGTGGCGGTTTTTCACAGGTTGTACCTATGGAAGACATTAACCTTCACTTTACTGGAGATATTCATGCGATCACAACTGCTAATAACGCGTTAGCGGCGTTTATTGATAATCATATCCAACAAGGGAACACACTTGGAATTGATACGCGTAAAATCGTTTGGAAACGCTGTGTTGACTTAAATGATCGTGCCCTACGTAACGTAGTAATTGGTCTTGGTGGACCAGTTCAAGGTGTACCACGTGAAGACGGTTTTGATATTACAGTAGCATCTGAAATTATGGCCGTATTCTGCCTTGCAACAGATATTCAAGATTTAAAAGCTCGTCTATCTCGCATCGTAGTTGCTTATAACTTTGCAAATCAACCTGTAACGGTTAAAGATTTAGGTGTAGAAGGTGCGTTAACACTATTATTAAAAGACGCATTAAAACCAAACTTAGTGCAAACGTTAGAAAATACACCAGCTATCATTCACGGTGGACCATTTGCGAATATCGCTCACGGTTGTAACAGTGTTATCGCTACAACAATGGCCGCAAAATTAGGTGATTATGTTATTACAGAAGCTGGATTTGGTGCTGATTTAGGTGCAGAGAAGTTTTTAGATATTAAAGCTCGTGCAGCTGGCATTAAACCAGAAGCAGTTGTTATTGTTGCGACTATTCGTGCGCTTAAAATGCATGGCGGCGTAGCAAAAGATCAATTAAAAGAAGAAAATGTAGATGCATTAGCAAAAGGTATGGAAAACTTACAGAAGCATGTTGAAACAATTCAAAGCTTCGGTGTGCCTTTCGTAATTGCAATTAATAAATTTATTACAGATACAGATGCAGAAGTTGCATACTTACAAGATTGGTGCAATGAGCGTGGCTATGCAGTATCCTTAACGGAAGTTTGGGAGAAAGGTGGCCAAGGCGGAGTTGACCTTGCTGAAAAAGTATTAAAAGAAATTGAAAAAGGTGAGAACAACTACGCACCACTTTATGAATTAGAATTACCATTAGAAGAAAAAATCCGTACAATTGCTCAAAAAGTGTATGGTGCAAAAGATATTGAATTTGCTCCGAAAGCACGTAAGCAATTAGCTCAATATGAAGGAGAAGGTTGGAGTAACCTACCAATTTGTATGGCGAAAACACAATACTCTCTTTCTGACGATGCAACAAAATTAGGTCGTCCATCTGACTTCATCGTTACAATTCGTGAGCTAAAACCATCTATTGGTGCAGGGTTTATCGTTGCGTTAACAGGAACAATGTTAACAATGCCAGGCCTTCCAAAACAGCCAGCAGCACTACAAATGGATGTAAATGAAGATGGAAAAGCAGTAGGTTTATTCTAAAAGGTTGTAATTCATCTCGTTTATCTGTAAACTATATATACATCAAGTGGCGCCTTTCCATCGAAAGGCGCCTGTTTTTTGGAGGAAATTATGTTTGATCCAACTGCTTTTGATAATTTAAAAGTAATCGTAGAAGGTGCTGTTTATGATTTTGATTTACATGGAGATATTCTTGTAACAGATCGAAAAGATATGATGGACCTTGCCTCATTAAGTCGTATATACCATATTTCATTTCAATTAACAGAACCGTTCGAACCGGTAGTAAAAGCAACATTTTCACTATCTGTAGATGCAAAGAACTTGTCTGGTGAAATATTGGAAGTACCACAATTTACACCAGGTTGTGAAATGAAGTTAGCATTTTCATTCCCGATAGAAAAGCCAGAGGTAGTGTGTGAAGAAATTGAAAATTTCATGCATTCTATATGGGGAAAAGAAAGAATGATTACGCAGAAAATTTCATACGAATATAATAAGCAAGCGATTTCATATCATAATAAGGTAGAGGTTATATTTCAAAAAGCGATTACAGAAGACCATGTTGATGATTTAATAGCTGTTATTTCACACATGATAGAAACGGTGCGAACAATACAACATTTTCTTCAAAAATAGAGATAAAGGAGAAAAACAAATGATAAAAGATATGCAACCATTTTTACAACAAGCTTGGGAGAAGGCTGGTTTTAAAGAATTAACTGAAATTCAAAAACAAGCGATTCCAACTATTTTAGAAGGACAAGACGTTATAGCTGAATCTCCAACTGGAACAGGAAAAACATTAGCGTACTTATTACCCCTTTTACATAAAATTAATCCTGAAGTAAAACAACCACAAGTTGTTGTTTTAGCGCCAACACGTGAGCTTGTAATGCAAATTCACGAAGAGGTTCAAAAGTTTACAGCAGGGACTGAAATTTCAGGGGCATCTTTAATTGGTGGTGCAGATATTAAGCGCCAAGTTGAAAAATTAAAGAAACACCCGAGAGTAATTGTCGGTTCACCAGGACGTATTTTAGAATTAATTCGAATGAAAAAGCTAAAGATGCATGAAGTAAAAACGATTGTATTTGATGAGTTTGATCAAATTGTAAAACAAAAGATGATGGGCGCAGTACAAGATGTAATTAAATCTACAATGCGAGATCGTCAATTAGTATTCTTCTCGGCGACAATTACAAAAGCGGCAGAAGATGCTGCACGTGATTTAGCAGTTGAACCACAATTAGTACGTATAACACGTGCAGAGTCAAAAAGCTTAGTTGAGCATACGTATATCATTTGTGAGCGACGCGAAAAAAATGATTACGTAAGAAGAATTATGCATATGGGCGATGTAAAAGCAGTTGCTTTCTTAAATGACCCATTCCGTTTAGATGAAATTACTCAGAAATTGCAATTCCGTAAAATGAAAGCAGCGGCTCTTCATGCAGAGGCAAGTAAGCAAGAGCGTGAAGCAACGATGCGTGCTTTCCGCGGCGGGAAATTAGAAATTCTACTTGCTACTGATATTGCAGCACGCGGTATTGATATCGATGATTTAACACATGTAATCCACTTGGAGTTACCAGACACAGTAGACCAATATATTCACCGCTCAGGACGTACAGGACGTATGGGTAAAGAAGGAACAGTCGTTTCTCTTGTAACACAACAAGAAGAGCGTAAATTACTTCAATTTGCAAAAAAACTAGGCATCGTATTTACGAAGCAAGAAATGTTCAACGGATCATTTGTAGAAACGAAACCGAAAGCACCAAAGAAAAAGAAACCAGCATTTACTGGGAAGAAAAAGCCTAGATAAATAAAGAGAAAGACGTAACTATTTGTAGTTACGTCTTTTTTGTTTGTAATTGAATGAAAGAGGAATAATAATAGTACCTGTAGAAACCTACATAGAATATAAAAACCATTAGGGGGAAATGAAATGATTCATAAAGTTGGACAAATTATGTTATATGTAAACAATCAAGAAGAGGCAGTAAATTTTTGGACGGAAAAGGTAGGGTTTCATGTAGTTGCAGAGGAAGATAATAAGCAAGGAATGAGATGGGTTGAGATTGCTCCGACTAGCGGTGCAGAAACGAGCATTATATTACATAATAAAGAAGTGATTTCTAAGATGAGCCCAGAATTAAATCTTGGTACACCATCTTTAATGTTCTTCTCAGAAAATCTTGATCAATTATATACAGATTTAAAAAATAAAAATGTTACTGTTGGTGAAATGGTAACAATGCCTTCTGGTAAAGTATTTAACTTTGCTGATAGTGAAGAGAATTATTTTGCGGTTATGGAAAAGAACAAATAATAATATTGCTATGTGAAAATCCCCCTCAAATATATTGAGGGGGATTACATGTTTGAAGTGGATTTTTCATTAGAGAGTTGATTAATAAAAAATGCCCCTTTTTCAATAGCTGTTTCAATATAACCAACGATTTGATCGAACGTAAATACTTGTAAGTTTTCATGTAAATGTTGCTCTGGATACAACATATCTTCAAAAAGATACTTTCGAAAAGCTAAAACGTTTTCTTTAGAAACCTCTTCAATATCTATAATGTGAGCCTCTTGATTGAGAAGAGAGAAGAGCCGTTGTTCTTTATCGTAATGATAAAGTAATTTTGCGTTCAATAATTTAAAGTCGTTGTAGTACATAGGCGCGATAGTTTCGTCATTTTCGATTCTGTTTTTAAGCCAAGGTAGAAAAAAGCCGCTTAGCCAATTATCATCGGCAATGAGGTGGGTGCAATAGCCTAGGAGAAAAGGGGACTCCATATAATCTTTATATTTATGAATAAGTGATCCATAATCAATTCGTCTCGTATAGTCTTTTGTTGAGCCGGCGTAAAAATGTGAGGTGACTTTTTCTATCTTTGAATGCACAGCATCAGGGGCCACACCTCCAAGTATAAAAGAAGTTTTATCTTGAATCGATAATTTCTCGGCAATCCGGTTAGCGATAATAGCATGCATAATTCGTGATCCCATGAACGACACCTCGGTTTCAAGTATTCATTTCAGGAAGAGGACTGAACAGTTAGTATGACTTTCCCTGTACTTTTTCTACTTTCGACCCATTCATGTGCTTTCCCTGCATCTTGAAGTGGAAAAGATTTCGTAGCCTTAATTTGCAAACTTCCGTCACGTAAATAACGGAAAACTTCATTTGCAGTTTCTTGGAGTAGTTCAGGACGTTTTTTTCGTGTAGTACCAAAGCTAAAACCGAGTATAGAGCGGCAACTTGCGTGTAAATCTTTCGTTTGAAAGTTACCAATTTCACCGCTTGCATTTCCGAAATGAACGAGGCGACCGTAATAAGCAAGACATTTTAAACTTCTTTCCGAAACCGTTCCAGAAATAGAATCTAAAATTACATCAACCCCTTCACCGTTGGTCAGCTCATTGACTTTCTCTACAAAATCCTCATCCTGATGACAAATAACATAATCAGCTCCAGCATCTAAAGCTATTTTTCTTTTTACTTCACTCCCAACAGTACCAATAACGGTTCCAGCCCCTAATCGTTTTGCAAGTTGAATTGCTGTCGTACCAATTCCACCAGCCGCTGCATGAATGAGTACAGACTCACCTTGTTGAAGCCTTGCTACATTTGCGAGTAAATTATAGCTTGTAAAAGATACAATCGGACAAGCAGCTGCAGTTTGAAAATCGACTTCATCAGGTAAAGCAAAAGTAAGGTTTTCGTTTGCGACAACGTATTCTGCGTAAGAGCCATCTTGAGGAAAAGCAATGACACGTTGTCCAGGATAAATATTTTTCACATGAGAACCGACTCGTTCTACAACACCAGCGGCATCTATCCCTGGTATAAAAGGTAGTGCTTTATTTCCTTTTTTACCATAACGGGATTTAATATCGGCGAAATTTATACTAGTAGCAACAACGCGAATCAAAACTTGATCTTCTGAAATAGCCGGCATATCCACATCTGTATATTTCATCACTTCAGGACCACCGAACGACGTTACAATGATAGCTTTCATTATATATCCTCCTAAATTTGACTATATAAATCATTTTAAATGTTCATTAGAAATTGGAAAATTATATAATAGTTATGTGTGATTATAAGTGAAGCTTATGAACATATTGAATCATTATATTAATCTATATAAAAAAACTTTTGAAAAAATCGAACGAAATGTCAATTACTTGCCAATATATAGTGTAAGACAAAGGAGGGATGGTATGTGAAGGGTGAAACAGTGTATACAGATTTGATCCAATTAACTTTATCAGGCAATAAAGAAGCATATAGCAAGTTGTATGATAAAACGATTCAAGAAGTATATAAAACAGCACATTTTTTAATTGAAGATAAAATGGATGTAGATGATGTCGTTCAAGAAATATACATACAGTTATATGAATCGCTTCGTAAGTATGATAGCGAGAAGCCATTTAGACCTTGGCTAATTGGACTTGCGATTAAACAAATTCACTCTTATAGAAGAAAGAGGTGGATGCGATTACGAATTATAAAAAAAGCAGAAGAGCAAAGAAAACCGGAACAAATTGATTTTTCGAACGATGTTGTAAGTAAAATATCAAACAAAAAACTAATCGAACTCATTCATAAATTACCGTATAAATTGAAACAAGTTATTATCTTAAGATATTTACACGATTATTCACAAGAAGAAGTAGCACAAATATTACATATTCCAATTGGTACTGTGAAATCTAGAATTCACGCGGCATTAAAAAAACTACGTCAAAAAGAGCAAGTAGAAGAAATCTTTTTAGGAGAGGTAGGGAATGTGAAATGAGTTTAGATTGTAGAGTTAGAGAATCTATACAAGAAGAAGCGAATGGGATTATTGCCCCGCCGGAGTTAAAAGAAAAAGTAATCGTTCAAATAAAAATGAATCACGGCGGGAGTAAGATGAAGAGACGCCTTATTGCAGGAGTGCTTACAACAGCATTTTTAATCCCAACGACTGGTTTTGCTTACCAATCTATTATGGCGGATGGTATATACGGGTCGTTTGAGAACTTAAAAAAACATGCCGGAGCGATGACATTAGAAGCGTATATGCGTTTTAATGCAAAGTTATCAGAAGCGAAAGACGAAATGGGTGCGAAGGAATATGAAGAGTTTACAAAAGAACTAAAGAAATTAACAAATGCAAAGCTTGAGTACGGGGATTCGAACGGTAATATTGATTATGATCAATTATCACCAGAAAAAAGAGAAGAAATGAAAAAGGTAAGTATGGGCCTTCAACCATACTTTGATAGATTAAATGGTCATAAATCTAGTAAAGAAATATTAACGCAAGAAGAGTTTGATCGCTATATGGAAGCTTTAATGACACATGAAATAGTACGAGTGAAGACTAAATCAACTGGTGGAATAAAAGCAGAAGATATACCTGAGGCATACAAAGAAAGATTTATGAAAGCAGAGCAGTTTATGGAGTATGTAGATGAAAAGGTTAGATAAGTAAAAAGCTCAAAGCCTAAGCTCTGAGCTTTTTTATTGAAACGTAAAATTATTAACCACCTATTCCTTTTGCTAGCGATAAGAAATATACAAATACTAGTATTACTGCATTTAATGCTGTACCACCTATTCCGAATAACCAATTCTTTGATGCGATCGCAAAAATAATACCGAGTAATGAAAGTATAACTAGAATCGCAATAATTAGAGTTAAATTTGCATTAGGTCCTCTTAAAATAAAGAAAGAACATATACTTGCGATAAACGTTAGAAACGAGAAAGTCCCTAATTTATACATAATAAGTCTCCTCTGGATAAAATGCATTGTGATCTAAATACAACCAATTTAATTTTAACATAATTCCCCTTTTGGTTTATATCGGCTTTTACAAGTAATATTAGATTTATAAACAAACTGACCTAATTAGCAACACTTAAAAAATGGTTATCAATTATATTTTTTCATATTTGCAGTATCTTTTTGTATAAAACAATCTAAAAGAGAATAGCCAGCTATTAAACTTATTATCGTAACAAAAGTAGTATTTATAAGAATAATATTAGTTAAATAAGGCAGGTATGCACCAACTGGTGAAAAGAGTAGAGCTGGAGAAAAGGAAATGAATAGCGTAGGCACAGTAATAGCGATAAATTTATCCGGTTGAAAGCGCCAGTTTTGTTTACTCGTTTCGCGATTAATGGATTGAAGGAATCGTAATAAAATGCCAACTATAAGAGGGAAGAGTGTAAAGTAGAATAATCTTGGATAAACGTTAAAGTTCACCTGTGCGTCTGTATCTAAATAAAATTGAATTTTCACTCCGACAAATAATAATAAGACGATAAATAAGGTGAAGCAGAGATATAGCATCACTTTTTGCATTACATTCCACCATCCTTTACTCAAAATATATTCAAAAAAAGAAGAGATATACAATAACTACTGTTGTATATCTCTTCTTTTACGGTTATTTAATAGTGGAGTTTGCTTTTTCTTGCTTCGTGAAATAATCTATAATGCCCATCGCACTAATTTCTATATCTAGATGTAAAATGTTGTAAACAGAATGATCTGATGGAACGTTTAACTTTGTAAGATGAGAAGAGATCTTATCCATTAATACAGTTTGTAAAGCTTTAGTCGCTTCATCGAAATCCGTGTACTGTTTAAAGATCTCTTTTCCAGTATGAACGAAAATAGTTAGCCAATGTTCTAGTTGGTTATATACTTCTGTAACATTAGAGGATGCACCGTAATGACCGAAATAAATAGTATCTACATTCATACTTTGAATGTGATTTTTAGAAGCAATCATCGCATCTGGTTGGAATTGTGAAGGGGACGTTGATGGTAAATATAGTTCGACACCAAGGTCTGCGAGTTCTCTATAATAAATTCCAATTGTATCGCCAGTAAAAATGCCGTTTGTTAATGAATCGTGAATGCTAATATGGTGTTTAGCATGTCCCGGTGTATCGTAAAATGTAAGTGTACGGTCTTCGGCAATTTTTAACGTATCACCATTTTGTACAATACGAACACGTTCTTCTTCTATAGGAAGAATTGGATCAAATAGTTTATCGAAATCTTCTTTGTATACAGCTTTTGCGCCTAAAATGAGTTTTGTTGGATCAATCATATGACGAGCACCGCGAGAATGCACATATAAAGTAGCGTTTGGGCATTTTTCCATCATTAAACCAGCAGCACCGGCGTGATCTAAATGAACATGTGTAACGATAATGTTTTTAACTTCGTTTAAATCAATATGTAATTGTTGTAAGCCGTCTAAAATATACGGAATAGAAGGGGCTGCACAAGTTTCAATTAAAGTAATATCGTCACCTACTAAAACGTACGTACCTGTTCGTTCATTATGTTGTAAATCAAAATCATCAATAAGATATAGGTGAGAAGATAATTGCTCTACTTTTTTCATCATTACCACTCCTTATTTACTATATGTTTCTATTATACGCTAAAATAGAAAAAAGGCAGAAAACGAAAGCTCGTCTTCTGCCTTTTTAAAGTGTTATTATTTCGTTTGTCCTTTATTGATAGACATAAGAAACAGTCCAACTATGCCACCAACGATTGGAAGCATAATTTCTCCTGCTAAATTAAAGTAGGAGCTTAAAAATAAACCATTTACATCGATTACCCAGCCAATCACATACAATAACATCATATATAGTACGAAATAAAACTCGCGATTTGAAATCGTTTCATGTTGTGCAGTTTTCATAATGAACACCATCCTTTTCTTTTATAATGGAATATAAACTGTCACATTTTGTTCACAATTTAATTGTAAAACTTTCCATCATAAAAGTCTAGTAGTTTGTGTCGAATTTTTGAACAGAAATAAAGCGCTATCATATTGGGGTGTAAGTACGTAATAAGAGCTGTATATTCATGAATGTAGTATAGTATAAACATAGAATGATAGTGAAGAGAGGGGTAAGGAAAATGACAGTTTATGATTTTTTAGCTAAAACGATAACAGGAGAAGATAAATCGTTAAAAGATTACGAAGGAAAAGCACTTCTTATTGTAAATGTAGCTAGCAAATGTGGTTTTACACCACAATATAAAGGATTACAAGAAGTATATGATAAATATAAAGACCAAGGACTAGAAGTACTCGGTTTCCCTTGTAACCAATTTGGAGGACAAGAACCAGGTACAGAAGCAGATATTACTAGTTTTTGTGAATTAAACTACGGTGTGAATTTTCCGATGTTTGCAAAGGTTGATGTGAAAGGTGATAAGGCACATCCGCTTTATACATACATGACAGAACAAGCTCCAGGTTTACTCGGTATGAAAGCAGTGAAATGGAATTTTACTAAGTTTTTAATTGGAAAAGACGGGAAAGTAGTAGGGCGTTTTGCGCCGCAAACGAAGCCGGTTGATTTAGAGGTTGAGATTGAGAAGGTACTAGGAGAATAACTAGAAGTTTCACTTTATTAAAAAAGCCTCAAAGAACAGGGTAGTTCTTTAAGGCTTTTTCTGTGAACTCACATTAACAAGATTAAATCGCTGAATGGAAGTCATTTGATTTAGGCGGAGAGGCTGCTTTTTTCATAAGAATTTCCCATAAGTGTACGGATTTCTTCCATTCTGCTACGGCCTGTCCCTTTTGATACATAGCGTTCTCATAACTGAAAGTAAGTTGTTGCATATGAGCCGAGTTGTAAAGTGTATCAATGTGGAGAGCATATTCTCGGAATGTTTGACTGTCCCCTCGTGGTATACCAATTCTGCCAAATTGTTTTAAAAGTGCACCGTAAGCTTTGCTATAAACAGCATCATCTTTTCGGTATTTGTAGAAAAGAATAATAAAAAATGTAATCCATTTCATTCTAGTAGCGAAGAGAATGTATCCGATGATACTAATTGGTATCGTAGAGAGGAATACGTACCACCAAGAAAATCTATTTTTAGAATTTGTAAGCTTTTTAGTAGGAGTTTCTTCTGTATCTTCTATTAAACTTTTAAGCTTTGCTTCATTGTTTTTTTTGTACATTTCCGCGTTTTGAGCATTAGTTTCTTCACTATTTTGTAAAGTAGGAGCAGGAGTATTATTTGTGAAATTATAGGGATTGGTAAATCCTTTTGTTGGTTCGAATGGAATCCATCCGTATCCTGGGAAATATACTTCGACCCAAGAGTGTGCGTTATCGTTCGCGATTTTATATACATCCTCACCTTCTGCACCAACTAGTGTGTTATCAAGAGTTCCTTCTGTATAACCTTTTACCCATCGAGCAGGAATCCCAGCAGAACGAAGTAACACAATCATAGATGTCGAAAAATTATTACAGTAGCCGCTTTTTGTATCAAAAAGGAATTGATCAACATAATCTTGATTTTTGGCAGGGAACAACACATTCATTGTTTCATATACGAAAGAATGGTCGGTGAAGTAATTTTCAATAGCTAATACTTTATCATATCGGTTGTCTTTATCATTTGTTAGATTAACAGCTAAGTCTCTTACTCGCTGCGGTAATGATTCGGGAAGTTGCGTGTACTTTGTCATGAAATAAGGATTTGTTTCTTGGCCTTCATTCGTGTTTACAGCTTTCAATTTTTCTATGGAAAACTCCGGGATCTCATACGTTACTTTATATGAATTTAAAGTAGTAGAGGAGTCTCCGTGCATCGTATAGATTTTTTCTGAAAAGGGGTCAACGCTGTATGATATATCTGAAGAAGCCTCAACTGATACTAATCCTGCTGGATAGGTAAGGTGTGGATAACTTTTTTTCATGGTGATTGTTGCCTCAGTGGCCTCCGTTTTTGTATTTTGTTCGTACCAGCTCACGACGTCGTTTTTATTTTTAAAAGAAACCTTTTTTTGATTTTCAGAAACTTCCCAGCCTTTTCCTGTATAAAAATCTTTCGTTTCGACTCTCCAATATTGTTTGTTTTGCGTTTGTGCTGTGAAAACAATTGTAGGATCCGCCTTAAAAGGACCGCCTAATCGCGAATCATCTAAACCATACCCAATTTTAGAAACTTCTTGTTTTTTACTTGCTTCGGATGTGTTGAATTTTAAAAAATCCATTGGGTTTGGCCATTGAGGGCCAAATTTTGGAGCAAAGTATGCGATAGTTGCTGACAATACAATAAATATTGTAAGAGGTTTAAGTAATTTTGAGATTTCTCTAGCATAATTTTGTAAGTGTTCCATCTCTTTTATTCGTTCTATGCGGAGAAGACTAAGCATAAAAAAGCCGATGACAACAGTACGAATAATAGCGTAGTTTGCATGATATAAATGTAAGTTATGAAAAACGGTGATATAAATAATAGTCAATATAAGAAATAACAGCCCACGTTTTTTATGAATCATCCAAAAAGAGATGAAAGCACTCAAAAACCAAAAGGATAAAAAAAATAAAAGTGTTGGAAAAACTGGAGAAACCTCTAGCAAATTCCCCTGAAATAACAAGGAGGCATTTCGAGAAATATCAGTAAAAAATTTCATTAGCCAAGATGGATTTATAAAAGCGTTTTTATAATATAAGAAATGAATGATGAATAAAATCGTGACGATCTTTATTGGAATCTGCCATTTTATTTGAAAAAAAGAGAGAGTGAAGCAAATCCCTATAAATATTACGAAAACATCTAATCTACCTACGTTTGTAATACCTACGAGGGGCCTTAGCCATTCTAGTAAAAGTAGAAATGCGCATGCATGCATGAAAAATCTAGTCATATCCCATTGTTTTTTTGCCTGTAATGTTATCATTTGCTCACCTCAAAAAAAACGTTTGTATACTGGTTTCCATAAACCACATTTACAAATATTTGTCGTTTTTGTAGAGTTTCTAGAATACTGAGTTCTCGGTGTGAGAGTTGATTTGCTTTTTCTTTTACGACAAACACCATTAATTTTCTGTTTTTTATAGCAGCAAAGTCAGCCGCCTTTTGAATATCGGGAGAAAGATCGCTTATCACGAGTATAATCGTGACGGGCTCATAAATTTTTCTTAATTCCATTTCTACACTCCGGGAGAGCGGGAATACACTATCTGCTTGTACTTTCGCTAAATGACAAAAGATTTGATGTAACTGACTATCTCCATTGTCTAAAGGGAAAAAAGTTCGTTCTTTTCCGACAGATACGAATGACGCCGGTGAATTTTGCTTCAAGACAGACCTGACAATAGAGGCAGTAAATGTGACGACTGATTCGAATAGAGGGGATGGGGTTCTGTCCATGAATATCATAATATTATGGCTGCGCTGTTGTTCAAACTCTTTCGTCATAATGTTGTTTGTTCGTGCAGTTGCTTTCCAATCAATCCACGAAAAACGATCACCAGGTTTATATTCCCTGACACCGACAGAAATGGTAGAGTCTTTTACTAATTTTATATTTGCTGAAAGTGCTCCTTGTTCGAAATGATTTTCCATTTGTCGATATGTTATATCTACATACTGAGGGTAGACTAAAAATGTATCTGGAACTGAAAAAGTTACTTCTTTCTCCATCATACCGAATAGATCGCCAGTTTTGACACGTACGCTTGAAAAAGAGTGCTCTCCTCTAGGGATTGTGTCAATTGCATATTGAAACGAAATATTTCGTTTCAATCCTGGAAAGAGTATTACTTTATTCATCTTCGTTTGTTTACAATTTGTAAATTGTGATGGCAGTTCATCTTCTATAATTAAATAAAGTAAGGGAAAAGGGAAACTTCTTTTTATTGTAATCGTACTTAAAAATGGTTCTCCTGCTACATATTCGTCTTGATTTGTTATTCGTTTTACCTCGGCGTTCCGTAAAGCAAAGAAGGGAAGCAATAGTGAATAAAGGCCAATAGGAATCGCACTGTAAAACAAAAACCAACTTACAAATCCTCCTTGAAGCATAGCGTATACAAATGTTAAGACTAGGCATAACGGAATGAGTGATAACTTAGTAAAATGATAGAGTGCTCGTAGTATCCGTTTCATCAAAGGTTCATCTTCCTTTGAGTAGGTACGGTAGTTCGCGCAACGATTTTTGCGATAATTTGTTCTCCTGTTATTCCTTCAAATTTTGCCTCCATTTTTAGAATGAGTCTGTGAGCTAACACGTAGGGAGCTAAAAATTTAACATCGTCTGGAATAACATAATTTCTACCATGGATGAATGCATAAGCTTGTGAAGCTTTCATTAAAGCAATCGAGCCACGTGGACTTGCACCTAGTTGAATAGAACTATAAGAACGAGTCTGACTAACAAGCTTTACAATGTAATGCTTGATTGCTTTTTCCATGCTTACTTCCCGTATGCTTTGTTGTAAATAAAGTAATTCTTCTATTGTTGTAATAGCTTGTAAATGGGAGAGGGGATTTGTTTTTTCCATCCTGTTTAAAATTTCAAATTCTTCTTCTTGTGTAGGATATCCCATTTTTAGTTTCAATAAGAAACGATCGAGCTGTGCTTCTGGTAAAGGATATGTTCCCTCATATTCGACCGGATTTTGCGTAGCCATTACAAAGAACGGTTTTGGTAACGGTCTTGTTATGCCATCTATTGTAATATTGCCTTCTTCCATACTTTCAAGTAAGGCAGATTGTGTTTTTGGAGATGTACGATTAATTTCATCAGCAAGTATAAAATTCCCCATGATTGGTCCAGGCTTGAACTCAAATTGGAGCTCTTTCGGATTATAAATAGAAACACCTGTAACATCTGACGGCAGTAAATCAGGTGTGAATTGAATGCGCTTGTAATCAGCATCAATTGATTTAGAAAGTGCACGTACTAACATTGTTTTCCCAACGCCAGGCACATCTTCTAATAGTACATGACCTTCAGCTAAGAGAGCTGTCAAAGCTAAGATCGTTTCTTTTCGCTTTCCGACCATTAACTTTTCAATATTGTTAATTATTTTTTCTATAATGGGATGTAATGAGTCAAGCTGGTGCATCATAATCCTCCTAATGTGTTATTATCGTTGTCTAATCTATTTAGTGAAAACTAGAATGTATCCATCTAATTGCGGGCAATAAAGATTCCATCTTTAATTCTGAGAATATTCAGATTATTTATTCTGATTACATCTAGTATAATTGTTTCCGTAACTAAGGGCAATATGGTAAATAATGATTTCTAGTTTTATAGGAAATACGTTTTGATATAGAATAGTATCGTCGGTAAAAGTAGAAGAGGGGAAGGAAAGGAAAGATTAACCTCAATGAGCAAAATAAATAGCGTAGGAAACCCTACGCGTAAAGTTTGGAACATATATTAATACGCCTTGTGATTAAAATGTATATGAATAAAATAAAGTCGGCTTCACATGAAGAGGCCATCTATTTAAATTATTACACTCCTTTATTTTTTATCTTTTTTATATTCTTTTCGTTTATTTAACCAAATATGAATCAATTCTACCAATTCCATTGTTTCAATCTCACAATATTCTCCTTTACCATCTTCGGCTAAATTGTCTAACACAGTAGTTGTGTCGTTCCAGATTTCTAAACCGCAAATGTTGCCATTTACTACTACATAATTTTCTTCTCCGTTTAAAACACTATGTATTTCTTCTAAAATCCAATCTCCAAAAGCTGAAACTTCAATTCCTAAAAAAGTTTCAACAAGTTTTATTTTTTGAGGAAGTCTCATAACTAAATCACTACTGTTAAGTACTTCAAAACTATATGGATATTTCATGACTATTTTACTCCTTTATTTCTGGCTTTAGTGACTATATTTACTTCTCTATTAAGGTAATAAATTCTTATACTATCATTACTCTTGTCTTACTTACATTTATAGTAAAAGTAGATTGTTATTAAACTTATTTATCCAATATCTCTCTGATGTAGGTATGAGTTCAGTGAAATCTTCATATGTACCTATCCAATCTTTTGGTACATAGTTTTCGTATGATGCCGGTTCTGGAAACATTGAATATAGTATTTTATTATCAAAGTTAATTAATAAGACTGGACTATAATCTAATAGATCTTCTCCTGCATTCTTCCTTTTAATATTTTCAAGTAGTAAATAATTTAATTCTTCTTTAGTTGTTTTATATTGATTAATCCTTACTAAAAATACTTCTACATTTTCATGATCTAATACTTTTATTCCATTTCTTTCTTCCGTTTCATCATCATCTTCAATGCTTATACCTAAATTTTTATATGCATTATCTAATTTATTATAATCTAAAAACCATAGTTCTTTATCTGTTACATACCACCTAAACTCATTTTTATATATGACGGCTACTATAATGTTTTCTGCATAAAGCGGTTCTAATATCATAATCTACTCCTTTTATTATTATCTTAATATCCTGCCATTCTGGTGTATTCTTCTCTTCATTCAATCCAAGTTGCTGGCAAATCATATGGATTTCCTGGCGTTTTTGGTTCAACTATTTTCAGGATATTTACCCTTAGTATGGTGGATTGAAAGTATTGTATTTTCATTTATAAACTTATCTTACGATTTAGGCAAATCAAATTTAACTATTCCCAAATTACTTCCGCTATTATATAAGAAATTTTTTGCTCGCTCATTTTAATCTGTACTACATCTTAAACTTTGCTAGAAGCAAGGAAGTAATTTAACAGTCAGTGAAGGATGTGAACCCTCCACAACGATTAGATTTTCACTTTTTTATATTTGCTCCGGAATTTTTGACAATCTCTTGAACTGTGCGAAATGTCACATCTGTATTTTACAACCTCTCTTATAGTAAGGGTATGGAAGAGAGACGTATTAAAGGAGTGAACAGTATGAAGAAGAAACCTTCAGCACTAATGAGACGTTTAAAATATTTTTCACCAATAGATCGTTATAACGATAATCATACACAAGAAACATATGAAGATCGTGAATGGGAGAATGTGTACAGAAAGCGTTGGCAGCATGATAAAGTAATTCGTTCTACACACGGCGTGAACTGTACTGGCTCATGTAGTTGGAATATTTATGTGAAAGATGGAATTGTAACTTGGGAAGGGCAGGAGCTTAACTATCCGACTACAGGTCCTGATATGCCTGATTTTGAACCGCGAGGATGTCCGCGTGGAGCAAGTTTTTCTTGGTATATTTACAGTCCACTTCGTGTGAAATATCCGTATGTACGTGGTGTTCTTTGGAATATGTGGCAAGAAGAATTACAAAATAACGAGTCACCACTAGACGCTTGGAAAAGCATTGTGGAAAACGCTGAGAAGGCACGTACGTATAAGCAGGCGCGTGGTAAAGGGGGATTCATTCGTGCGAATTGGGATGAAGTGTTACAACTCGTTTCTGCTTCATTACTATACACAGTAATGAAATACGGTCCAGACCGAAATGTTGGTTTTTCACCAATTCCAGCTATGTCGATGTTAAGTCATGCAGCTGGTAGTCGCTTTATGCAACTTATGGGTGGACCGATGCTTAGCTTCTATGATTGGTATGCAGATTTACCACCAGCTTCTCCCCAAATTTGGGGCGATCAAACAGATGTACCAGAAAGTAGTGACTGGTATAACTCTGGTTACATTATGACATGGGGTTCAAATGTACCGATGACGAGAACACCAGATGCACACTTTTTAGCAGAGGTTCGATATAAAGGAACGAAAGTCGTTTCTGTCAGTCCTGACTTCGCTGAATCTACAAAGTTTGCGGATGATTGGATTAGTGTGAAACAAGGTACAGATGGTGCGCTTGCGATGGCAATGGGGCACGTAATCTTACAAGAATTTTACGTAGATAATCAAGTGGAATACTTCACAAAGTATGCGAAACAATATACTGATTTTCCTTTCTTCGTCACATTGAAACAAAAAGGGGATCAATTCGTTGCTGATCGTTTCTTAAATGCTTCTGATATTGGACGCGAAACGAAGTTAGGGGAATGGAAACCTGTACTTTGGAACGAGAATACGAATGATTTTGCAACACCTCACGGCACAATGGGGTCACGTTGGGATAATGAAAAGAAATGGAACTTACGTTTAGAAGATGAAGAAACAGGTGAAAAGATTGATCCACGTCTTTCTTTACTTGGAATGGAGGATAGTGTTCAAACTGTACAAATTCCGTACTTCTCTGATGATGGAAACAAAGTATTAGAACGAACAATTCCAGTGAAAAAGGTTATGACAGAAGAAGGTGAAGTGTTCGTTACAACTGTATACGACTTAACGTTAGCAAATTACGGTGTGAACCGAGGACTTGGCGGACAAGAGCCGAAAGACTTCAATGATGACGTACCGTTTACACCTGCATGGCAAGAGAAAATGACAGGAGTAAAACGTGAGCTTATTATTCAAATCGCTCGTGAGTTCGCACAAAATGCTGTTGATACGAACGGTCGCTCAATGATTATTGTCGGAGCTGGTATTAACCATTGGTTTAACTCTGATATGATTTATCGCGCAGTTTTAAATCTTGTACTTCTCGTCGGAGCGCAAGGTGTAAACGGCGGTGGTTGGGCGCATTACGTTGGTCAAGAAAAATTACGACCAGCGGAAGGATGGCAAACAATCGCGATGGCAAAAGATTGGCAAGGGCCACCAAAATTACAAAACGGTACATCTTTCTTCTATTTCGTAACAGATCAATGGCGCTATGAAGATACACCAGTGGGACATTTAGCATCACCAGTGGAAGGCAACTCTCGTTATCAACATCACGGTGATTACAACGTATTAGCGGCACGACTTGGCTGGTTGCCTTCGTATCCGACATTCGAGAAAAATGGGATTGAATTATATAAAGAAGCTGTTGCTGCTGGTGCAACAACGCAAGAAGAAATCGGGAAATACGTTGCACAAAAATTAAAAGAAAAAGAACTGAAATTTGCGATTGAAGATCCAGATAATAAAAAAAACTACCCGCGCAACTTATTCGTATGGCGTGCAAACTTAATTTCAAGTTCTGGTAAAGGACATGAATATTTCTTAAAACATTTGTTAGGTACGACAAACGGATTAATGAATGACGATAGTGATTCGTTACGACCAGAAGAAATTAAGTGGCATGAAGAAGCACCAGAAGGGAAGTTAGATTTACTCATTAATTTAGATTTCCGTATGGCTGGAACAGCACTTTATTCTGATATCGTCTTACCTGCTTCAACTTGGTATGAAAAGCATGATTTAAGTAGTACAGATATGCATCCATTTGTACATCCATTTAATCCAGCAGTCGGTTCGCCGTGGGAAGCGCGCTCTGACTGGGACATTTTCACTTCTCTTTCTAAAGCTGTGTCAGATTTAGCGAAGAAAATCGATCTTGAACCAATGAAAGAAGTTGTTGCAACACCACTTCTTCACGATACACCACAAGAATTAGCGCAACCACTTGGCAAGATTAAAGATTGGAGCAAAGGTGAGTGTGAACCAATCCCAGGTAAAACGATGCCACAAATTCATGTTGTCGAAAGGGATTATAAAACGATTTATGACAAAATGACTGCGCTAGGACCAAATACCGGAAAACAGCCAATTGGTACGAAAGGGATTTCTTGGTCTGCGGAAAAAGAATATGAGCAATTAAAGAGCCGATTAGGAGTCGTTCGAACGGATTCTATTGCGAAAGGTTGCCCAGACATAAAAGAAGCAATTAATGCTGCTGAAGCGGTATTAACACTTTCTTCTACAACAAACGGTCATATGGCTGTAAAAGCATGGGAAGCACTTGAAAAACAAACGGATTTAAAACTACGTGATTTAGCAGAAGAACGTGAAGAAGAATGCTTCACATTCGAACAAATTACAGCGCAGCCGAAAACAGTAATTACTTCTCCAGCATTTACAGGTTCAGAAAAAGGTGGACGCCGTTATTCACCATTTACTACAAATGTAGAACGTCTCATTCCTTGGAGAACAATCACTGGTCGACAATCTTTCTATTTAGATCATGACATGATGAAAGAATTTGGTGAAACGATGGCAACATTTAAACCAATTCTGCAACATAAGCCGTTCCGTAAATCACGGCCTGAAGTAGAAGGGAAAGAAATTACTTTAAACTATTTAACACCACATAATAAGTGGTCAATTCATAGTATGTATTTCGATTCATTACCGATGTTAACGCTATTTAGAGGTGGTCCAACTGTTTGGATGAATAAAGAGGACGCTGCAGAAGCTGGCGTTGCAGATAATGATTGGATTGAGTGCTTTAACCGTAACGGAGTTGTTGTAGCGCGTGCTGTTGTAACGCACCGTATACCGAGAGGAATGGCATTTATGCATCATGCGCAAGATCGTCACATTAACGTGCCTGGTACGAAATTAACAAGCACCCGCGGGGGAACGCATAATAGTCCAACCCGTATTCATGTCAAACCAACACATATGATTGGCGGATATGGTCAATTAAGCTATGGATTTAACTACTATGGTCCGACTGGTAACCAGCGTGACTTAAACGTAGTAATTCGTAAACTGAAGGAGGTAGATTGGCTTGAAGATTAAAGCACAAGTCGGAATGGTAATGAATCTAGATAAATGCATCGGCTGCCATACTTGTAGTGTAACGTGCAAAAACACCTGGACAAATCGTCCAGGTGCTGAATATATGTATTTCAATAACGTAGAAACGAAACCTGGTATTGGTTATCCAAAGCAATGGGAAGATCAGGATAAATATAAAGGTGGCTGGGAATTGAAAAATGGTGAAATTCAGCTGAAATCCGGTTCAAAAATGAAGCGCCTTATGAATATTTTCCACAATCCAGATCAACCAACAATTGATGATTACTTTGAACCTTGGAACTATGATTATGAAACGTTAACAAATAGTCCGCAGCGTAAGCATCAACCAGTTGCTCGTCCGAAATCAGCAATTACGGGTGAATTTATTGACAAAATTGAATGGGGTCCAAACTGGGAAGATGATTTAGCAGGCGGACATATAACAGGATTGCAAGACCCGAACGTAAAGAAAATGGAAGAAGAAATTAAAACGGATTTTGAAAATGTCTTTATGATGTATTTACCGCGCATATGCGAACACTGTATGAATCCATCTTGTGTATCTTCGTGTCCATCGGGTGCGATGTATAAACGTGAAGAAGATGGGATTGTCCTTGTAGATCAAAATGCATGTCGTGCTTGGAGATTCTGCGTATCTTCTTGTCCGTATAAAAAAGTGTATTTTAACTGGCAAACGAATAAAGCTGAAAAATGCACAATGTGCTTCCCGCGTATTGAAGCGGGTATGCCAACGATTTGTTCGGAAACATGTGTAGGACGTATTCGATATATTGGGGTAATGCTATATGACGCTGACAAAGTAAAAGAAGCGGCGTCTGTTGAAGATGAAAAAGATTTATATGAATCTCAGCTTACTGTTTTCCTAGATCCAAATGATCCAGAAGTAGCAGCTGAAGCGAAAAAACAAGGGATTCCTGAAGAATGGATTAAAGCGGCACAACAGTCGCCAATCTATAAAATGATTATCGATTGGAAAATCGCTCTACCTCTTCATCCAGAGTATCGTACAATGCCAATGGTTTGGTATATCCCACCGCTTAGCCCAATTATGAACATGGTGGAGGGGAAAGGTAGTAACTGGCAAGCAGAAGAGATTTTCCCTGCTATTGATAATATGCGTATTCCAATTCAATATTTAGCGAATTTACTCACTGCAGGAGATGAATCACATATTCGTCTTACGTTGAAAAAAATGGCTGTTATGCGAACGCATATGAGAGCATTGCAAATTAATAAAGAACCAAATGAATCGGTATTAAAAGAACTCGGCTTAACGAAACTGGATGTAGAAGATATGTATCGTCTTCTTGCTATCGCGAAATATAAAGATCGCTTCGTCGTTCCGGCCACTCACCGCGAGCAAGTTGCAGATTTATATAACGAACAAGGAAGCTGTGGTTTATCCTTCGCAGGTGGCCCAGGCTCTTGCACGACAATTTCTTAAATAATGGGGGCGGAAAAATATGAAACAAAGTTTACAAACTGCTTTTTCATGTTCTTCATTCCTTCTCTCCTACCCGGAACTAGGGTGGAGAGAAGCTTTAGCTGAATTGCAAGAAGAGATTGAAGCGATTGAACAGGAAGACGTTAAAGTAGCACTTACAGTATTTATAAAACAAGCGCTAGATAAAACGAACGATCAATTAATTGATGTTTACGTATATACATTCGATTTTGGTAAAAAGACAAATATGTATCTTACTTATATGAACACAGGTGAACAAAGAGAAAGAGGTATTGAGTTATTAGAGTTAAAACAGCATTATAAAAAATCTGGTTTTGAAGTAACAGATAAAGAACTACCTGATTATTTACCGTTATTACTCGAGTTTTTTGCCAATGCAAATGAGCAAGACAGTGAAGAAATTATGAGTAAATACAAAGAAAACATACAAGCATTACACGTTCAGTTAAAAGATGCAGATAGTATGTATGAACCAATTCTTGCGGCTGTTCTACTCGCTATCGATACATGGGGTGTACAGACAAATTAGAAAGGAGAGTTGTCAAAATGATGGATCAATTTCTATGGGTATTGTTTCCCTATATCATTTTTGCGATCTTTATTGGTGGGCATATTTTCAGATACAACTATGATCAATTTGGATGGACATCAAAATCTAGTGAACTATTAGAAAAGAAAATGCTCCGAATCGGAAGTCTATTATTCCACTTTGGGATCATGTTCGTAATTGGCGGTCATGTTATGGGGATTTTAATTCCAGAGGCTGTATACCGTTCAATAGGTATTTCGGAGCATATGTATCATGTAGTAGCAATTAGTTTCGGACTTCCGGCAGGTGTTGCTTCTATCATCGGTTTAATTATATTAACGTACCGCCGCGTAACAGTAAAACGTATCATTGCAACGAGCACAAAGGGAGATTATATTGCGCTTATTTTATTACTTATCGTAATGCTAGCAGGGCTTTCCTCAACATTTTTAAACATCGACTCAAAAGGGTTTGATTATCGTACAACGATCGGTCCGTGGTTCCGAAGCCTCTTCATTTTCCAACCGAAAGTTGAATATATGATGGAAGTACCTGTATGGTTTAAAATTCATATTCTTGCAGGAATGGGGCTTTTCGCAGTATGGCCATTTACAAGACTAGTACATGTATTTAGTGCCCCAATTAAATATATAAGCCGTAGTTATGTAATTTACAGAAGACGTATTCCAAATGAATTGAAAAAATAATGTTGTTTTATATGTTTAGTAACTTATAAAGAAAGCCGAGATCTAATTGGAGACCTCGGCTTTCTTTATAGGTATAAGTATCTAAATAAGACGCTAATCAATACTACAAACAGAAGCAGAGCAATCTTCACAAGCAATTTCACGTTTTAAAAATTGTAAATCGTGGATTGTAATCTTTCCTTTATGAATAGAAATTGTACCTTGCTTTTTTAATTCATTTAACATTCGATTTACACTTTCGCGTGAAGTTGCACAGAAATTAGCGAGTTCTTGATTCGTTAACGGTAAATCGATGAGAATACCATTTTCTTTTAATACACCGTAACTATTTGTCATTCGAATGAGAGTAGAATAAAGGGCACCTTTTTTGCCGTGTAATACTAAATCTCGGAACTTCGTTTGCATTCTTCTTAAATGTTCACTAATCCATTTCATAAATTCAAATACAAGTGCGGGCTTTTGGAGTAATTCTCTTTCTAACGCTTCACGCTTGATAACGCCTACTTCAACATCTTCAAGGCATTTTGAATTTAATAAATACTTCGCATCGTCCGTGAACAATGTTAATTCTCCAATAATGTCATATGCCGAACAAATTCGAAGTGTTAATTCTTGTCCGTCAGCACTAAGTTTACTAATTTGTACTTTTCCTGAGTGGATAATATAGAGTTCGGTTGCCTCCATACCTTCTTGAAAAATAAAACTACCTTTTTTTATCTGCATTTTATATTCAACAGATGCAAGTAATTCCTTTAAATCTTGAGATAATTTCATACTGTTTGTCACAGCAATCACCTTTCTTCTTATAAGCAATCCATTTCCTATTTTGAGTGTAAGTATGCTGGAAATGCAAGAGCTATTTTAAAAATATAAGTGAAATTTCAATGACCGTAAGGAGTAGGCACTGAAGATGTGAACAAAATTCGAACGGATTTGTGAAGAATTTTTGAATGGGGAAAGTGATGTGAGAAAAGTCACATTGAATATGTAGCTTCTTTTTTATAATAAAGGCAAATGAAAAATTGAAAACTTACTAAGGATTGCAGCAGAAAAGAAGGGATATAGATGTACGAGAAAATGAAAGATTCTTTAGAACGTCCACTTCAAGATTTACGTATTTCAGTTATTGATCGTTGTAATTTTAGGTGCACATATTGTATGCCTGCTGAAGTGTTCGGACCTCATTACGCTTTTTTACAGGAAGAGTTTTTATTATCTTTTGATGAAATAGAGAGACTAGCTAGGTTATTTATAAGTATGGGAGTTGAAAAAATTAGGCTTACTGGTGGCGAACCGTTATTGCGTAAAGACTTACCGAAATTAATTGAAAGACTTGCAAAGCTAGAAGGCTTAAAAGATATTGGGCTCACAACAAACGGTATTCATTTAGCAAAACAAGCTCAGGCGTTAAAAGACGTGGGATTAAAACGTGTAAATATTAGTTTAGATGCGATAGAGGATCACGTCTTCAAAAATATAAATGGCCGAAATGTAAGCACAAAACCTGTATTAAAAGGAATTGAAGCAGCAAAGGCTGCAGGATTAGAAGTAAAGGTAAATATGGTCGTAAAAAAAGGAATGAATGATAGCCAAATCCTACATATGGCTCGTTATTTTAAAGAACAAGAAATTCAGCTTCGTTTTATTGAGTTTATGGATGTGGGCAGTACGAACGGATGGAACTTTGAACAAGTGATTACGAAGGAACAATTAATAGAGAAGATTAATCGCGTATATCCAGTTGAGCCTGTTACACCTCGTTACTTTGGAGAAGTTGCGAAATTGTATCGATATGTAGGGAGCAATGCAGAAGTTGGGTTTATTACTTCAGTATCAGAGTCATTTTGTTCTTCTTGTACGAGAGCTCGTATTTCGGCAGACGGTAAGTTTTTTACGTGCTTATTTGGAGAAAAAGGAACGGATTTGCGAACGCTTCTTCGAGAAAATATTTCGGATGCCTCACTATTAAAAATTTTACAACATACATGGAGATATAGAACAGATCGATATTCAGATGAAAGAACGGTGGAAAGTACAAATAAACGTCCAAAAGTTGAAATGTCATACATTGGCGGATAGCGAAAGGAGGATTCTCTATGCAAGAGCGATATTCAAGGCAAGTATTGTTTTCTGGAATTGGTGAAATGGGTCAAAGAAAAATAAGAGAAAAGCAAGTGCTCCTAATCGGTGCGGGTGCACTAGGAGCTGCAAATGCGGAAGCGCTCGTTAGGATGGGAATTGGGAAATTGACAATTGCCGATCGTGACTACGTCGAATGGAGTAATTTACAGCGGCAACAGTTATATACAGAAGAAGATGCAAAGCATTGTAAACCGAAAGCAATTGCAGCGGCAGAACATGTAAGAAAGATTAATTCTGAAGTGGAAATTGTACCAGTTGTAACAGATGTCACAATGCAAGAAATAGAAGAGTTAACAAAAGATGTGGACCTTATCATAGATGCGACTGACAATTTCGATACGCGTTTACTTATAAATGACATTTCACAAAAAGAGAATATACCTTGGATATACGGCGGATGCATCGGGAGTTACGGTGTAACGTATACAATTCTTCCTGGGAAAACACCATGTTTTCGCTGCCTAATGGACCATCCTATGAGCGGTGCAACATGCGATACAGCCGGAATCATTCAGCCAGCTGTACAAATGGTTGTTGCTCACCAAGTAACAGAGGCGATGAAAATATTGGTGGATGATTATGAGTCGTTAAGAGGGACGATGTTATCATTTGATATTTGGAACAATCAATATCTCTCATTAAAAGTAAATAGACAGAAAAAAAGTACATGTCCATCTTGCGGAAAATCACGAACGTATCCAAGTTTAACATTTGAAACGCAAATGAAAACGGAAGTGTTATGCGGACGGAATACAGTTCAAATCCGTTCAGGAATAAAGAAAAATCTTAATTTAAACGAAATTCAAAAACGATTACAAAAGAGTGTACATGTCAAAAAAACGCCATACTTACTATCATTTCTAATTGATGAATATCGTTTCGTTTTATTTACAGACGGTAGGGCATTTATTCATGGGACAAATGATGTGAAAATAGCAAAACGATTATACGCAACATATATAGGGTGAACAGAAAAGTGAGTGGCACCTTATTGGAAAGAGGTGAAAAAAGAATGTTAGAAAAACGTATACCAATTCCAGTGGTAGAAGCAGTTGCGCGTGTAATGGAATATGCCTACCAAGGTGAAATAGAAAAGGTTTCTCTTATAGAAAGCTACGGTAGAACGCTTGGAGAAGCTGTTATTGCAGATCATGATGTCCCTCATTTTGATCGCTCTCCATATGACGGGTTTGCGATTCGAGCAGAAGATACAAAAGAAGCAAGTAGCAGTAATCCCATTCTGTTTGAAGTGATTGGTGAAATTGGAGCCGGTTTTGTTTTTACAGAAGAAGTGAAAGCATTTCAAGCTGTCCGTATTATGACAGGAGCCGCAATTCCGAAAGGGTGTAATGCGGTTGTTATGTTAGAGCTAACGGAAGGATTTGAAGAAAAAGAAAAGACGTATATGAAATTAAAACGCTCCTTCGCCGCTGGTGATAACATTTCTTTTAAAGGTGAAGATGTAAAACAAAATACCATCCTTGTGAAAAAAGGGACTGTTATTAACCCTGGAGTAGTGGTGCTTCTTTCAACGTTTGGTTATAGTACCGTTCACGTTGTAAAACAGCCGGTTATTGGAATTGTAACGACAGGAAGTGAACTGCTTGAAGTACATGAACAATTAAAGTCAGGGAAGATTCGAAATAGTAACTCCTATATGATAGCTGCTCAAGTTGAACGAGCGGGCGGAGTTGTACAGTATTATGGACAATTTGCTGACGATTTTGAGACATGTTATAACACTGTGAAAAAAGCGATAAAAGAAGTCAATATTTTAATTACAACTGGTGGTGTTTCGGTAGGAGACTATGACTATTTACCTGCTATTTATGAGAGATTACGAGCTAATGTACTTTTTAACAAAATAGCGATGCGACCAGGAAGTGTGACAACTGTAGCTGAGCTAGAGGGGAAACTATTATTTGGTCTATCTGGTAATCCTTCTGCTTGTTATGTCGGTTGTGAATTATATGTTCGGCCAGTCATTGGAACATATTTGCATAGAAAAGATTCGCACATATATCGTGCAGAGGCAATATTACAGAAAGACTTTCTGAAAGCAAACCCATTTACTCGTTTTGTACGAGGGAAAGTGGAAATTGTAGATGGAACATTGCAAGCTACACCAGTTGGTTTAGACAAATCTAGTGCAATTTCTTCACTTGCAGAGGCCAACGCATTTATCGTCCTGCCGGGAGGAACGAGAGGATTTGAAGCAGGAATAACTGTTTCGGTACTGTTATTAGAATCAAGCGCCGGAAGTGAGTGGCCGTGGGAAGAACCACTTCGATCATACAAATAATAGAAAAATAGATTGCTAACTTATACAAAGATAAGAGGTGCGAGATGACACATACGTATTATGAAGTAATTGATACACCTATTTCAATTGAAGAAGTTACAAACAAAGTAATTCTTCGTGAATGTGGCGCAGTTGCAACTTTCATTGGTACTGTTAGAGAATTTACGAAAGGCCGTCGTACGCTATATTTAGAGTATGTAGCATATAAGTCAATGGCGGAGAAACAGCTTAAGAAAATTGGCACCGAAGTAGGAGAGAAGTGGCCTGGGACAAATGTCGCCATTACACATCGCATTGGTACATTACAAATTTCTGATCTTGCTGTTGTCGTCTCTGTTTCTACACCACACCGGAAAGCAGCCTATGAGGCGAACGAATATATTATGGAGCGTATAAAACAAATCGTTCCAATTTGGAAGAAAGAATTTTGGGAAGATGGTGAATCATGGATAGGTGATCAGTTAGAAAAGGTAGCATATGAGAATGATGAGCCTGGAAAGGGGATGAGAATATGATTGAAGTACTATTATTTGCACATTTACAAGAAGAAGTAAGCAAGCCAGCATTACACATAGATTATGAAAATATTACAGTTGCTGAACTAAAGGAAGTCCTTATCACGAAATACAACGTAGCAATTTCAAATGAGATAATGGTCGCTATAAATGAAGAGTATGCAAATGAGGATGACATCATTCAAACTGGCGATGTCATAGCGATAATTCCGCCAGTAAGTGGTGGTTGATTCTTTTCAGCCTAATCATGTAAGGACGTGATTAGGCTGGAGGGAATGAATATAACTATGCATACATAGGAGGGAACAGGATGAAAAGTCCTAATTTTCAATTAAGTTTACAAACTTCTAATCTAGTTATCGGTTTTATGGTATGGGTCATTTTATCATCATTAATGCCTTATATTAAAGCGGATATTCCATTAACTGCGGGACAAATTTCTATGGTAACGGCAGTACCGGTTATTTTAGGTTCTGTTCTTCGCATTCCGATTGGTTATTGGACAAATCGTTTCGGCGCAAGAAAATTATTCTTTATTAGTTTTATTCTATTATTATTTCCTGTCTTTTATATTAGTGTTGCCAATTCAATGATGGATTTAATTATTGGTGGATTATTTGTAGGGATCGGTGGAGCTGTATTCTCCGTAGGCGTAACTTCTTTACCGAAATACTTTCCGAAAGAGAGTCACGGTTTTGTAAATGGTATTTACGGTGTCGGTAACGCCGGAACAGCAATTACTTCGTTTTTAGCACCTGTCATTGCAACTTCAGTTGGCTGGCGAACGACAGTACAGTGTTATTTAGTTTTACTTGCAGCGTTTGCACTTATGAACTTTTTATTAGGCGATCGTAAGGAGAAAAAGGTGAATACGCCACTAATGGAACAAATAAAAGGTGTATATAAAAATGAAAAACTTTGGTTTCTATGTATCTTTTATTTTTTAACATTCGGATCGTTTGTTGCATTTACCGTATACTTACCAAACTTCTTAGTATCTCACTTCGGATTAGAGAAAGTGGATGCAGGTATGCGGACAGCTGGATTCATCGTATTAGCAACAATTATGCGTCCGATTGGTGGTTGGCTTGGTGATAAGTTTAACCCGTTTAAAATATTAATCTTCGTATTTATCGGTTTAACACTTTCAGGTATTATTTTATCATTTATGCCTAGTATGAACGTGTATACATTTGGTTGCCTACTAGTCGCATTTTGTGCAGGGATTGGTAATGGTACAATCTTCAAACTTGTTCCCATGTACTTCTCAGAACAAGCTGGTATTGTAAATGGACTCGTTTCAGCTTTAGGCGGACTAGGAGGGTTCTTCCCGCCCCTAATTTTAACTTTACTATTCCAACTAACAGGCCATTATGCAATTGGATTTATGGCATTATCAGAAGTCGCACTTGCTTGTTTAATCATTACAGTGTGGATGTATAGTCAAGAAAAGCTGTTAGTGATGTTAAAAAATCATTAATAAAGAAAAAGAACCATCCTAAAGTAATCTAGGATGGTTCTTTTAGTAATAGGCTTCGATATGTTTTTTATTGCTAGCTTAACAAACACTTGTATTCTAAAATAATGTGGTTTAAAAATGAAAAACAGAAGTTTTATGGAATTTTATGTTAAAATATAGATATCAGATGTTATTCAATTAAAGGGCAAGTTAGTTAAAGGGATGTTAAATCTATTCCAAAGATTGAGCTAATTTTTAGAATACAAATATTTAATCGGATCGGGGTGTTTAGATGAAAAAATTATATAAGTCTACTCAAGATAAACAAGTTTCAGGTGTACTAGGTGGCTTAAGTGATAAGTATGGAATTGATGTAAGTATCCTTCGCATAGTAACTGCATTATCCGCTTTTTTTTCTAGCGGATTTACAGTGTTACTTTATATAATAGCTGCAATTGTTTTGCCTACAGATAAAGATATTAAGAGATAAATGTATGAACTTAAATCTAATTCTACAATCGAGAACGCTGTTTTTTGTCTATTGAAAGTTTCCAAAGTAAAAGCTACAGTACGATTGTTATAAGACTGAAATGAACAAACGAAAAATCCTCATAAAACATTCGGAATATATCGAGAACGAAAATAATAACTTTTGAATGAAACGATGACTATTGATCGCTAACGAATCGATAAATAGTCGCTCCTTTCTAAAAACTATATATTAATATAAATGTATAGGAATATCCCGAAAATTTAAAAATATATGACGGTATTTATAACAAGAAAAAACTTCATATTTTTTAGGGCCAGATTTTTTGGTAAGGCTAATGGATATTATGAAAAAGTACACTTAAAATAAAGTTTAGGTCGATAAGATAAAATTATGAATTTGTATAAATAATCCATAATTTTCTTTATGAGTCATATTTGATATGTTAAAGAAAAGAGAGGGGAGGGAAATGAAATGAGAATTTTTGATGCACATTTTCATATTATTGATTTTAATTTTCCGATTATTGAGAACCAAGGGTATTTTCCACCCAACTTTGTTGTAGAAGATTATCAGAATGAATCTCCTAATTTGAATGTAATTGGTGGAGCGATCGTATCTGGTTCTTTCCAAGGGTTTGATCAAGAATATTTATTAAAGGCACTAAAACAGTTGGGTTCAACATTTTGTGGCGTAACACAATTACCTTTTACAGTGACGGATGAAGAAATACTAAATTTAAATGAAAATGGGGTAAAAGCATTACGCTTTAATATTAAAAGAGGTGGTTCAGAAGATTTATCGAAGCTGGATTACTTTGCTAGAAGAGTTCATGATTTAGTAGGATGGCATAGTGAGCTTTATATGGATGCAAAAGAGTTGCCCGAAATTGCATCCACTATAGAAAAATTACCAGCTATATCAATTGACCATTTAGGGTTATCAGAAGAAGGTTTACCACATTTATTAAAACTAGTTGATAAAGGGGTACATGTGAAAGCTACTGGTTTTGGTCGTGTCGAATTAGATGTTGAGAATGCCTTAAAGTCGATTTATGAAGTTAACCCATATGCACTTATGTTTGGAACAGATTTACCATCTACAAGAGCAAAAAGACCTTTTGAGTATGGAGATATCAAATTGATTCAACAGCTATTTGATGAACAAGCTACCGATAACATCCTGTATACGAATGCTTTTAAATGGTATTTTGGGTAGCGTCATGGTCTACATTTGAATTAAATGTGTCCAAATTTAGTAAAGCGTTTAATCAAACTAAAATATATGTAGAATGAGGTTTTAAATGTTTGTTTTTATTATATTAGACGTAATATTACCAATATTAATATTGATGCTAATTGGTGCAACCTTACAAAGGAAGTTCCAATTTAACTTAAAGCAGCTATCAACACTTATTAATTATTGCTTGATGCCAGCGGCTGTATTTGTGAATATATATGATATTAGTATAGAAACAGGTTTGTTGCTCCAGATAATATACTATTTAATGCTTTACAGTCTGAGTGTGATGATAGTAAGTCATTTCATTTCAAAAACATTAAAGTTAGAAAAAGGAGAAAGTGCAGCTCTAAAAAATAGCATTTCGTTAATGAATTCCGGTAATTATGGATTACCAGTAAGTCAATTGATTTTCAGTCACAATCCAGTGGGGGTTTCCATTCAGATTTTCATTGTTATTTTTTCAGAATATTTTAACTTATTCATATGGGATATATAACTTACTATCAGCAACAAAAACAATCGGAAGTATTATTCAATCATTTCTAAGATTGCCTGTATTTCATGCACTCATATTAGGGGTTCTCTTTCAATCTTTTACAATTCAAATACCTAATTCTATCTTTCTACCTCTTAATCAGCTTGCGAATAGTTTTGTTGCAATAGCACTCATATTGCTAGGAGCGCAAATATCCAACATTAAGCTTAATTTTTTCCATCGAGTCATAACATGGGCTTTAATTGGAAGATTATTGATGGGACCATTGCCATGATCTACCTACTAAACATTGATGGTATTGTTGCACAATCATTATTTATTGCAAGTTCTTTTCCTACTTCAAGAAATACATCAACGATTGCTATGGAGTATCAAATAGAGCCTGAATTACATGCGCAAATCGTTCTATTTTCAACACTTTTCAGCATTATTACAGTAACTGTCGTTATTTATTTGTCATATATTTTGTTTTGAATATACATGCAAAAACGATTAGATTTGAGGCGGTAAATGATGGACAGAAATCCCATCAATATGAGAAGAAAACAGTCTTTGATATATTAGGTGTCGTTTACAATTGTACCATGCCTAATAATCAAGCGGCTTAATTCAAAAAAGGAACCAAAACAAAAAGAACAAACGCTTCTAAAAAACGTTTGTCCAAAGGTAATTACTATTTTAGCTAAGAAATAGATTATTATTTGTGAGTACGAGAAAGCTTTTTTATAAGTTTAGGAAATATAGATGTTAGTGCCTGCTTCAAACGCTTTGTATATGATGGATTTTTACCTGAAGTTGAAATAGTGACAACATATTCATCATGTCGGATGACACCAGGTGTGTGAAACGATGATTTTGTACCATCACTTACAACATTAACCCACTGGAAATCATGGGCGGCCTGTTTGACCATCATATTTACAGCATGTTGATTTGTAGCTGCATAAATAAGATGAGCATCTTTAATATCATCATTACTAAAAGTTTTTTGCTTCCAAGTAATATAAGGTAGTTCCTTCATTTCCTCGCAAATTTCTGGGCTGATAATGGTGACAAAAGCGCCTGTATCTTTTAATCCAGACGCTTTTCGATATGCAATTTTACCTCCACCAACTATAACAACTACTTTTTTATTTAGATTAAGCATAAGAGGGTACATGTTATACATACACACATTCCTCCATTCGTTCTAATAATGTCAATTTCATATATGTATCAAACTGAAGACAGTTACAAGTCGTGATGTGAGCATGTTTTTTTGTATGCAACTTAATTTTTTGAAGCAACAGTCCGGTAAAGAGAAGATAGGGCATGACATATACATGGGAGGCAGTCGATGTTATAGCCTTGAGCTCAGCAGTAAAAGAGGGTGCTCCTTTCGTTAAAAAGGAGCACGATACTGGCATACCGAGTTTTCGTTCGACAGCTGCTCCGATTTGTTGTAACTCATGTATCGGCTGTGGATCACTGCTACCTCTTCCTACGAGTAAAATACTACTATCTTGCATTGGCATAGTTTCACGTATTCTTTTCACTACAAGTTCCACCATATGTGGATGCGTACTAAAGGGTGGTACAACTGAAAATGTTATTTGTGGATATTTCTTTTGTAGTTGCTCTATTTCAAAAGGAATATCAAGTTTATAGTGAGCTGCTGCAAATAATAAAACAGGTACAATCATTATTTCAGTTGCGCCCTCTAGTATCGTTTCTGTAACTGCATCCGAAATGGTAGGTGTTGTTAGTTCTAGAAAAGCCATTTTTTGAATTCTTTCGTTACGTTCTTTCATAACAGATTGAATAAAGTGAATGAATTGCTCATTACCTTCTTGCAGGCGACTCCCGTGTCCAACATATACAATTCCTTTCATCGTACCACCAAATCTTTCTTCATAACCATGTCTTGTAATTGCTCATCTACATGATGAAGTCCGACTTTATTCGCATAGTGTAAAGTTGGAACGTCGGTATATGAGAAGGGAAGAGTAAGAATATCGCTAAAGCCAAGGCGTTTTATTTCTGATAGAAATGTATCAATTGAGGCACGCCCTTCAAATACAATACTATCCCATGAGAATTCAGAAAGCATACGAGAATGGACTTCATCGAAGCGATGATCAATTGTATATTCATGAGTCATCATATATGACCCAGCACCAATTGTCTCTTGAATAAAAGCAATTCGGTTAATATTTCGTCCTAAATAAACAGTTGTATCGGAAGAGAACTCTGCTTGTTTACTTAGTAGTCCATATTGTATAAGTTTTTCTTGAGTGGCAACGTTCATATGTTGTAGTTGCGCCTGTAAAGAACGAATATCTTTTTGGTGTTTACTACATGATCGCATCAATATTTCTACACTTTCAGCTGAACAAAATACAAGGCGATCAACGTTAAAAATTTCATTGATTTGTTCAAGTTTTAATGTGTATTCTGCTTTTTTGAAAGTAGGAATTTGATATATTTCTGCACCGGCTTCTTGTAACTTTTGCTTCATTGAACTTGTTTTATTCGTTGCGGATGCAAATAAAACTTTTTTACCATGTAATGGTTTACGTTCTTTCCAAGCGATTTGATTACGTAAGGAAACGACATCACCAACAATTGTCATGGATGGATTTGAAATATTCTCGTTTTTGACGATAGGAACAATGGTTGAAAGTGTTCCTGTGACAACGCGCTGCTTTCCGGTTGTACCCCATTCAATGACGGCTACTGGCGTATCTTTTTTCTTTCCTGCTTGTAGTAAGTTTTCACAAATTGTAGGTAAGTTTTTTATACCCATGTAGTAGGCAATTGTGTCGCTATTGTGGGATGAATTATATTTTCCATGATCGGTTAAAGGGCCTTTCGCATGCCCAGTTAGTAAAGTGACGCTATTACTGTAGTTACGGTGGGTGAGGGGGATACCTGCATAGCTACTAGCGGCGATGCTAGATGTAATACCTGGTACGATTTCATATGGAACGTTCGCTGCTGCTAAAGTTTCTGCTTCTTCACCAACACGGCCGAAAATAGATGGATCTCCGCCCTTTAAGCGGACAACGATTTTTCCTTCTTTCGCAAATTGAAGGAGGTGGGCGTTAATCATTTCTTGTCGCATAGTATGATTCTTTGGTATTTTTCCGCAATAAATAAGTTCACATGTTTCTTTTGTATAACTAAGAAAGAAAGGGTTTAATAAACGGTCATATAAAACGATATCTGCACGCTTTAAACAATCTATTGCTTTCTTTGTAATAAGCCCTTCATCACCTGGTCCTGCACCAACTAAATATACATATCCGTTCATCATCGCACCTCATCAATTTTTATTTAAAAGGAAGCCAGAGGAGGCTTCCTTTCGAAAATTACATGTATAAATAAATGTCACCATCAATAACTTCTACTTCGTATATTTGAATACAGCCGTCATCAGGTTTTTGAACTTCACCTGTTAGTAATGAAATTTTCCAATCATGCAGTGGACAAAAAACGAATTCACCAGATACAATTCCTTCGGCTAATGGTCCGTTTTTATGAGGACAACGATTTTCTACAGCTTGAATATCGCCATTTGAAAGGCGGAATAGGGCGATAGACATACCTTTCATTTGTACCTCTTTACCGATTTGAATAGGAAGATCTTCTGCACGCATAACTTTTATTTTTTCTTTCGTTTGTATCATATAGATCACAGCTCCTTATTTCACAGTTTCTACTTCATACATCGCTTTTAATGATTTCGTTTCCAGTGCTTGTCCCCAAGCTTCTTTATATGTGCCACGAGCTGTTTGGAAACGTTCATTTAACTTAGTGACCATATTTACATCTTGCAGTATTTCTTTTATGTGATCGAAGCCTAATCGTTCTGTCCAGTAGGCAGTACGCTCTCCGTAAATACCAGTTTCACGATAATATTGCATGTAAGCTGTAGCGATGCGAAGGACATCATCTTCAGTAGAGACAATCATTACAAAATCAGCTTCGCGTACTTCTGTACCACCATTTCCGCCAATATAAAGTTGGTATCCATTTTCGACACAAACAACTCCAAAATCTTTCGTCAGTACTTCCGCACAGTTACGCGGACAACCCGTTACACCCATCTTCATTTTATGGGGTGTATCTACCATTTCTAATGATTGTTCAAGGAGCATACCAAGTCCTAATGAATCTTTCGTACCGAAACGGCAGAAGCGAGAACCAACACATGATTTTACATTACGAAGCGATTTTGAATACGCATACCCCGAAGTCATATGTAAGTCAGCCCATACGTTAGGTAAATCTTGTTTCTTAACACCGTATAAGCCAATTCGGCTCGCACCTGTAATTTTCACAAGAGGAACATCATATTTTTTCGCAACTTCAGCAATTTTCATTAAATCATCTGCTGTTGTAACGCCTCCGTACATACGTGGAATAACAGAGAATGTACCATCGTGCTGAATGTTACCGTTCATTCTTTCATTAACGAAGCGGGACGCTTTATCATCTTCATATTCTTCTGGAATCGCCATACGTAAATAGTAGTTCAAAGCAGGACGACATTTCGAACAGCCATCTTCATGTACAAAACCAAGAACATTTCGTACTTCTTTTGGAGATTTTAAACCTTTCTCGTGAATGGCTGCTACGACTTCATCACGTGATAAAGTTGTACATCCGCACATACCAGCAGACTGCGCAGAAGCATCAAAAGCATCTCCGAGTGTATGAGATAAAACTTGTTCCACAAGCGGACGACATTTACCACAAGATCCTGCTGCTTTCGTGCAGCCTTTTACTTCTTCAAAAGTAGTTAACTCTTGTTCTAAAATGGCATGAACGATTGTACCTTTCGTAACACCATTACATCCACAAATCGTGTTATCCGCACTCATTGTAGCAATGTCAAGTTCACTTTCTTCACCAGCTTTGTGAAGAATGGAAGCTGGTGTATATTCTTGTATATCTTTTTCTTTCTTTAACATGCTAAAGAGGCGTGTACCATCAGCTGTGTCACCATATAAAACGATACCAACGACTTTATTGTCGCGAATTAATACTTTTTTATAGGAACGTTTACATTCATCAAAGATCGATATTGCTTTCGTCTGATCATCTTCATATATTTGACCAGCAGAGAATAAATCACAACCAGCAACTTTTAATTGTGTACCGACGATACTGCCCGTATATCCATTCGTTTGTAAATTTGTTATATGTTTCGCTAATATTGCCCCTTGTTCATAAAGAGGAGCAACAAGTCCATAAGCGATACCGTCATGCTCTGCACATTCGCCAACTGCATAAATGGATTCATCATTTGTTAGCATATAGTCATTGACTACAATGCCGCGATTGACAATGAGACCAGCATCTCTTGCTATTTTCGTATTTGGTCGTATTCCGACAGCCATTACGATTAAATCACAATCTACAACTTCACCATCTTCAAATTGAATGCCCTCAACATAGTCTGTACCAAGAATTTTTACAGTTTTCTTTTCCATTAAAAACTTCATGCCTTGTGCTTCTAAATCTTCACGCAGAAGAGAAGCTGCTTTCGTATCTAGTTGTTGCTCCATTAAGTTAGGCATTAAATGAACAACATGTACGTCCATTCCTAAGTCAATTAGACCTCTTGCGGCTTCTAAACCGAGTAACCCGCCACCAATGACAACGGCCTTTTTCTTTTCTTTAGTGGTATCTATCATAAATTGTGTATCTTCAATAGTTCGAAATCCTGTTACACCGGGAAGTGTGGAACCTTCAACAGGTAAAATAAAAGCACTAGAACCTGTTGCAATAATGAGCTTGTCATATGTAAGAGTACGATTCTTTTCTGTAATAATAATTTTTTCTTCTCGGTTAATACTTTGAACTCTTTCGTTTGTATACAAAGTTATTTCGTTTTCATCGTACCAACTATATTCATTCATAATGATATCTTGCATATTTGTTTTGCCTTGTAAAACATGAGAGAGCATAATACGGTTGTAGTTTGGATGCGGTTCATCTCCAAAAATAGTAATCTCATAGGAATCACTATCATGTTTTAATATTTCTTCCATACAGCGTATGCCAGCCATACCATTTCCGATCATAACTAAACGTTTTTTCATTTTTGTTTCCCCTTTTTATGTGAAATATTGAACAAAGGATTATATTTTTATTATAGAAAATTAAAAAAGGGGGAGATGTGATATTTATCACACTTATATAATGATTCACAAATTGTTAAAATTCGGATTTGTTTGAGGGGGGCGTGGATATTTTTCGCAAAATGAAAAAGCAGGACATAAGTATTTACACTCATGTCCTGCACTTGATTTATGCTCTTGTAATGGCACGCGGAAATAAAATATTATTTTCTAAATGAATATGCTCAAATAAATCAGACTCTAGCGCTTCAAGGCGTTGATAAACAAGTCGATAAGTGCCGCAAGCTCCTTCTGGAGGAGTAAAGTCATTTGTCACTTTACGAAGTTCTTTTATAATATTTCCGGCGTGGCTATGTTCATTTTCCAACTCATCTACTACCTTGCTTAACTTTTCATAGTTTTCATCAGTTGGATTTTGTTCAAATTCTAAAATTAAGGGAAAATCTTCCGTTTCTTCTTTAATTAAATGCTGTTCTAATTCCATTTTAAGTTCATGAAATAGCTTATGAATTTGAGCTAAATGAGGCTGATTTACTCCATGAACACGTAATACTTTCGTCACATATGGACTTAACTGCGGTAATTCTTCATTTAAATAACGATGATGCTTATTAATTACATAATCAATCAATTCACGATAAGAAGCATTTTTCCAATCAATTTCAGATTCATTTAATCGTTTCGTATTATGATAAAGTGTATTTAACTTTGTAATTACTTCAGAAGCCGGTAAATTTCTTTCATGAATTGCATCAATAAGCGGCTTATTACCACCACAACAAAAATCTATTCTATACGATTTAAAAAGATCACTAGCTTTCGGAAATTGCGTAACAATCTCACCAACAATTGAAGTTTCAGTAAATGTATGTTCCATATGAATGCCTCCATAAAGTTTAAATGTAATATCTAAATTAAGAATAGCGATGAATGAAAAACAATGTGGTGATTGAAATCACTTATTATGTGTCTGTTTTGAGAATAATAGGAGTGTTATAAATGGAAGAGAGAGAGGAGGTAATTAGTCGCAATACTATTTGATAAAAAAAGAAGCTTACTAGAAGCTTCTTTTTTTATACTATTTTTCACATGCAACTCCATCACCATCACGATCAAGTTTAGAGCTATAACCTGGTTGGTCTCTATATAAAGGAGCTTTCCCAGCACTTCTAACTGCGGCACAATTTGCGTAAGTTACATTACTATTGTTACTTGCAGCAGGTTGTGTTTGAGCTTGCTGTGCTTTTTTCTGTTCCTCTTGTTGTTTACGAGCTTGCTCATCAGCTATGCGTTTTTGCTCTTCTTGTTGCTTGCGAGCTTGCTCTTCGGCTTGGCGTTTTTCATCCTCTTGCTTACGAGCTTGTTCTTCCGCTTGACGCTTCTCATCTTCTTGCTTTTGAGTTTTTTTATCTGCTTCTTTCTTTGCTGCTTCATCTTTTTTGTCGCTATCTTTTTGTTCTGCATTGTTAGATGCAACTTTTTTACTAGTAGCTGCCGTCTTTTCAGAAGAAGGGTTTGAAATACTTGATAACGCACCAAAAATGACAAATAAAATAGCAGTGATTATAAATTGTTTTTTTGCTACACCTGTCTTTTTAATTACGGATAAGATTGCTAGAACAAGGAAAAAAATAAATAAAATTAAACTTAAAGTAGCAAAAAAATCGATGACTGGGTGTTCAGATTTTGTAGTGCCCATTCCTGTTAAGAGAATTGAAATCATAAAAAGAATAACAGTAGGACGACCATATTGTTTTGTTTTTCCATTTTTCTTAAAGAATGAAATGATACATAGTATTAAAAGAATAAAAGCAATAAAAAATAAAGCTGCACCAATATTACTCAAAATCGCCATTTTTATACCTCCATTTGTAAGATTTTCACTATTGATTATATAAGAACTTATTGGATATTACACGATTTATATAAATTTAGAAAATTAGTATTTTTAATAGACTTATAAACATTTATTTCAAATATAAGGAAAAATGGATATATCTCCTATTACATTTTTAAAGAGAATTCATAAATTATAATATAACGATCGAAAGGAGGGGGGGTTAAATGGAATTCCAATTATTGGTAACTTGTATATTACAAGAAGGTAATGCTTTCTTTTTAGTAACGAAAGTAGACGATGTTATTACGTTAAAAGTACCGATTACTGCGGGAGTAGCAGGTTTATTCTTAGCTTTAGGTGTACCAAGATGTTCTTAATTTAAGTTTCTAGAGTAGAAGGGAAGGGATATACCTTTCTCTTCTACTCTTACATAATATGATTATGTAAACTAAAATATTGTTTTGTAATAGCACGTTTAAAATGGACATGCATATACTATAATGTTTCATTGGATGTTAGTGATGAAAGGTAGTTTTCACACGTGCATGTAGTGATGTTCATTAAGTTATGAAATTAAAGAGGTGCTATTATACATGAAAAGAAGAACATTGGATATTCCAGTTACATTGCGAAGAGAGTGGTTTTTAATAGAATTAGCCCATTTAACGAAAAAATATGGAATTGAAATTGCAACTAGCAAAATGGAAGCTGCACCGTTTTTAAGAGATCAAGTTACGGAATCAAAAATAGGATCAGGCCTCCAATATGATAAATATGATGATGAGTATATCATTGAAAATTAAAGGATACCAGCAAAAAAATTCTTTATAACAAAATATAAAATAAAGCAGATTCTAAATATGGAATCTGCTTTATTATGAAATACTTCTAGTCAACTATCCTCTTTCTAGTGTTTTTCCTACATATTTTTCTTGTGTTATTCCAAAAGATTCACGAAGAATGCGAGCATAATCTTTTGATTCTATTGGTCGTTTATTTTTTGTGCCTTTAAAGGTTTCTGTATAATTTTTATTTGTTAATGATACGTGACCATAATCAGTTAATTTACAAGTAATAGCCCCTTTATTAAAAGGCGATTCTTTATGCTCTACAATCACTTTTTGAATGTTATTCACTTTTTTCTCATCTATTGGATGTAAAGTGAAAGCATAGCCTATTTTCCATTCGTGTGAAGGTTCAGATTGCAAGAAATTTGTAGATTCCCCGTTAGCTCCTTTTCTCATTTCTAAAATGTGTGTACCTTTTCGGGTAGTTTGTTTGCGAATTTGATATTCTCCCGTTTGAGAAGAAATCACTTCTCCGTTAAAAGGGACGGGATGTAGAGGTAGATGAGATGCAAAACCTGCGTCTATAACATAATCTTTAAAATTATGATTTAATATGATAATGACATGACCATCATCGGGTTTCCATTTATTATCGTAAAGATCATAAACAGTACCAGCTACTTTATATACTTGAAACCCACAATCCATTAAAAAGTAATACAATAAGGAGTTTAATTCATAACAAAGACCGCCTCGTTTTTGAATAAGTAACTTTTCTACTAAGTTATTTTTTGAGATGTTTTTAATAGTACCAGCCATAATATCGAGATTTTCATAGGGGAGAATCAAGCCCATTTTCAAGAGAATTTCATCTAAATCATTAAATGTTATTTCTTTTGCAGGAATTTTTAGTCGTTTAAAAAACTCCTTTTGTAAATTGGTCATCATAAAGCATTCTCCTTTCTTTTTACAGAATTTTCTTCTGCTCACCGATAGGTTAGTACTTATAAAAGTTTAATTCAAGTCTGCGAAAATTATCATAATATATGTTTCTCGAAATATTATTTTTTATTCGGAAATTTCAGTTTAAAGTTTAATGGTAGGAAAGTCTTACAGTATAAGCCTCTATTCGTTTGTTTTGTATAAAATTAAATAAAAGTACATATCTTCATTAATCTTTTTTATAACTAGGTGGTAATAAAGTGTTTTTTTCCTAAAGTTTTTTCAAGATTTGTATACTTTATATAGACAATAATGATTTAGAGATATTTGGATTTAGTACGGTTAACAATTATTGAGAAACTTTTTTATAGTGTTCTCTCAAAAGGAAGAGATAGAAACAAAGAGAATAACGTGAGTTAAGAAAGAAGGTGTACTAGTAATCTCTTGCAAATAGGGACAAGATTTTGTTTAAGTAAAAAGATTATCTAGTATTAAGAGAGAAGATAAAAAAATATTACAAAGAGCACCTTCTTTCAAAAAAAGTGGGGGGAGTAACATGCGATTGATGAGAAGATGTGTTGCCTTACTGATTGTATTTTTAATTATGGCTCCAATGATTAGCACGAATGTACGGGCAGAAGTTGTAAAAGAGCTTGGAAAGGGATTTCCTGATACAGAAGTATTTACACCTGGAGAATGGTTTTTAGGTCAAAAACCTGCTAATTATGATGAGAATAAGCCTCCAATTCTTTTTGTACAAGGAAGGAATGGGAATGCTGATAGTTGGTATGGAAAGACAGTGTATCACGATATAAATGATATGTATGACTATGCTTTGAAAGCAGGCTATCAAACAGTATTTATACAATTATATGATGCTGCTGGGAAAGGGTCAGCTAGTCAGTGGGACAACGGAAAATTGTTAGCACAAAAGTTAGAAGAAATATATAATCACTTCGGTAAAAAAGTTAATATTGTAGCACATAGTAAAGGCGGTATCGATACACAGGCTGCATTAGTAGGATATGGTGCAAATCGATTTGTTGGAAATGTTATAACGCTTGCGACGCCACATCATGGATCAAACTTGGCGGATTTATCATATAGTTGGTGGGCAGGATGGCTTGCTTCTATATTAGGTCAAAAAGATGATGGTACGTATTCATTGCAAATGGGGGAAATGGCGAAATTTCGTTCAACGATTGATAATAATCCAGCAGCTAAATTAAATCGTTACTATACGGTTACTGGTACTAGTTGGGGACCAGTATTTTCTGCGTTATCTATGGGCGGGTTCTATTTGTCATCATACGGTTCAAATGATGGACTAGTAAATGAGTGGAGTGCTAAGTTACCGTATGGAACGCATTTATTTACAGATTCCAGATTTGATCATGATAATATAAGAAAAGGATCTGCTGTTTTCTCTCGAATTGAACCATATTTACGTACATCAAATGTAACTGTACCAGCTTTAGTAGCATCCAGCACTAGTTCAGATGAAAATATAGAACAACTAAATACAACTTCAAATCAAAACATTTTAGGAGGAGAATTGCCACAAAATCAGTGGATAGAGCAAACCGTTACGGTTGATAAAAAAGCTGAAGGAATAGTTTCTATCTTAACAGCGTCTTCAGATGTAGAAGTACAAATGATATCTCCAAAAGGAAAAATGTATACAAATAAAGATAGCGTTATAACTACTGGTGAAGGTGAATCTTTCTTTGGTGGTGCGACTATTAGAACATTTAAATTTGATAAAATGGATGTAGGAGAATGGAAAGTTAAAATGATGGCGAAGCAGTCGAAAGATGCATTTTTAATTGTAAGCGATCACAAGAGTGGTGCACCATTTGTTCTCCAAATGCCTACAAAAGTTAAAGTGAATAAATCTGAGTATAAACTGAAAAAATCACCTGTGGCACCGGAAATGAAAGGGGATCTTTCTATAACAGTAAGAGTAGTTAATAAAGAAGGGAAACTAGTCTCTGAATACAATGAATTACAAAAGGGTAATAACAATACGTTTACTGGTGCTTTGAAGGACATAAAGCAACCAGGAGTATATAACGTTACGATGGATATAAAAGGGACGAATAAAGAAGGACAATCGTATAATCGTACAATTGTTAAGTCGGTTTATGTGGAGAAGTAAGAAAGAATGAGAAGTTTTTAATATAAAAAGTACCGAACTTTTGTAGTAGAAGAGTTCGGTACTTTTTTCATGTTTATTAGATTAACAGAAACGTACAATGGAATTTATGTTTGATTATAGGAATCAAAAGAGCATTATTCAATAAAAAAAGATGCTGAAATAGCATCTGAATGTGAAGAGGATTATTAACTTAGTTTTATAACTGTTAATTCAACTGAATTAATACCATTATCACAAGTTGCAATACTTTGACGATTAAAACCACTATTATTTTTCAGTTGAAGAGTGGAATTAGCTGTCACTGTAACAATCGTTTCGCCTGCTAGTTGAAGACATTCGTTATTTGATGAAGTATTCATTTGGAAAGCGAAATCACCTTGACTATTAGCGAGTGGATTATTATTTAAAAATATAGTCATGACTGGAATATGTGGAAATACAGGATTTGAAGTAGTGTTAATCGTTGAAATGAAAGAAACTCTATAATCACCAGCTTGACTAAATTGTATAGTAGTAGGATTTAGTAAGGAAACTCCTCCTGCTATAGGGCCAACGTGATTAAATGGAAAAGGATCTCCAAAAGGAACAGTTATAAACTCAGTTTGCCAAAAAGTGCCGTATGCTGGACAGCTTTTTTTATGTGAATGGTCGCATGAACATTTTTTATAGGAACTAGAAGAGGAGTTGCATGAACATTTTTTATATGAACTGGAAGAAGAGTTACATGAACATTTTTTATTTGAATTTGAAGAATGATAGTATGAACCCAATATATTACCTCCTATTATGAATGAAGTGTATACTCATAGTATTTTATGCTTGTCTTATATAAAAGGTGATAGATTTGGAGTATAAAGTGCTAATACGATGAAATGTAGTAATAGAATAGTAGTTGTAACGATTTTGAAGAAGAAAAGGTTGATGTTTTGGTGGAAATATCAGTGGAATATCTTGAAAGATTGAAGTAAAGCGGGCACGCATATTTTACATGTGAAAGTAAAACCATTATCTTCAGTTGTAATGATGTGATCGTTTAAGTGAATGTCTATTTTGTGGTGTTTGCATATTAGAGTTTATGGTTATTATCTTTTATTTACGTAGTGGGGCAGGAAGAAGACGAAAAGTATCGAATGAATGTACATATGTAGCATTGTTTGCTTTTGGTGTGAATAGTAATAAAAGATACGTTGAAATATTTTAAACCGTAACAAAAGAGCGATTAAATAATAGAGGGAGCAACTTACATGGAAAATATATTAAAGGTATCTTCAAAATCAAAACCAAATTCAGTAGCAGGTGCAATAGCTGGTGTACTAAGAACAAGTGGCAATGTGGAAATTCAAGCGATTGGGGCAGGTTCTATAAATCAAGCGATTAAAGCAATTGCGATCGCAAGAGGATTTGTTGCTCCAAGTGGTATTGATTTGGCCTTTGTTCCAGCATTTCAAGAGGTTACTATTAATGATCAAGAAAGAACGGCGATTAAATTAATTGTAGGTCCTAGAAGGAAAAGGTAACTGCAGTAATTCAGTATTGAAATGACATTTAACATAACAAACAAAAAGTGTCACAAATGCTTATGAAATAGGCATTTGTGACACTTTTATAGTTTTGTGAGAATAAAAACCTCTAAAACTGCTCATTCTTCTCCCAAGATTCCACAATATAATGTGCAATCGTCGGGTTGAACCCTTTCCCAACTAAAAACATAATCGCAGCAACTTCTGTTAAAGCGTGTTTGTGTGATGTATGTTTTGCTTCATTTAAACCGTAATCTACCCAAGGTTTTACGAAATCTAGTACAGGTTTCTTTAAAGGTAAAAACTGTGTACCGACAACTTGTTGAATTTGTTGTGTTGGTTCTGTAATTGGTCCAGGCGGTAAGATTTGCGGTTGTGTAATATCGAGTGTTGGTCCTGGTGGTAAAATTTGTGGTTGTGTTGGATCAATTGTTGGTGGTTTAGGCGGTGAGACACGCGCGTTGTAGTTTGGTTGGTACATTTGTTGTTGGTATTGTGGTTGTTGCGGCTGAGTTTCGTATGGATTTGGTTGAAATTGTTGCTCTTGATTTTGTGGTGCTACATATGGATTTTGAGGGTATTCATAATTTGGACGTGAGTCGTATGGATTTTGTTGATATTCAGTTTCTTGATTTTGCGTTGTTGCATATGGATTTTGCTGATATTGTTGTTCTTGATTTTGCGGTGCTGCATATGGGTTTTGAGGATATTCATAATTAGGACGTGTGTCGTATGAGCTTTGTTGATAATTAGCTTCTTGGTTTTGCGGTGTTTCGTATGGATTTTGTTCATATTGTTGCTCTTGTTCTTCATATTGTTCTGTGTATCTTTGGTCCTGTTGCTGAGGGTAAAATGGTTGTTGTGGATAAGGCGGTTGATTATTATAGAACATATTTATTCCTCCTCCATGATGATGCTTACCACTCAGTGTATGGGCGGACAAGAAAATATGTGATGAAAAAATGCGGGCGTGTTACAATAAGTAACTGGGTGAAGATAAAATGACAAAACAAGAAAAGATTCAAAAAACAATTACTTTTGTAAAACATATTTTAGAAAAAGATGCGAGTGGGCATGATTGGTATCATATTGAACGCGTACATAAACTGGCGATTTCTTTATCCGAGCAAGAAGGGGGAAATCGTTTTATAATTGAAATGGCAGCATTACTTCACGATGTGGCAGATGAGAAGTTAAATGAAAGTGAAGAAGCAGGAATGAAAAAAGTTTCTGATTGGTTAGAAGAGTTACATGTTGAAGAAGAGGAAAGTAAACATGTTCTTCATATCATCGCCAATATGTCTTATAAAGGTGGTCATGGCGGTAAAGTGGATTCACTTGAAGGGAAGCTTGTTCAAGATGCGGATCGCTTAGACGCTCTTGGAGCAATTGGAATAGCTCGCACATTTGCGTATGGTGGAGTGAAAGGGAGATTAATGTATGATCCAACTATTCCTCCGCGTGAAGTGATGACGAAAGATGAATATAGAAAAAATAACGATCCATCTTTAAATCATTTCTATGAAAAACTTTTAAAACTAAAAGACTTAATGAACACGAACGCAGCAAAACAAGAGGCTGAAGTTCGTCATCGTTATATGGAACAGTTTATTGAACAATTTATGAAAGAGTGGAATGCACAAATATGAAAATGTTAACTGTGGAAAACTTATCGAAATCATACGGAGAAAAACCGTTATTTGATGGATTATCATGTAGTATTACAGAAGGACAACGTGTCGGAATCATTGGTGTAAACGGTACTGGTAAATCGACATTATTAAAAATTATTGCAGGGTTAGAAACTCCTGATACAGGTGATATGACGCATTCACGTGGTTATACAATTAGTTATTTATCACAGCAACCAGAGTTTGATGAAAAACTAACAGTGTTAGAACAAGTGTTCCATGGTGATACACCTTTAATTCGTCTTCTTCGTGATTATGAACAATCGTTATTAAATATCGAAAAAGATCCAAGTAATGAAAAAGTACAGGAACAATTATTTGCAGTGCAGCAACGTATGGATGCGATGAGTGCATGGGAAGCAAATGCGAATGCAAAATCGTTATTAACGAAATTAGGAATTACTGATTTTACAGCAACTGTTGGAAACCTATCTGGTGGACAAAAAAAGCGTATTGCAATGGCGCAATGTTTTATTGAAACACCTGATTTATTAATTTTGGATGAGCCTACGAACCATCTTGACCATGAGACAGTTGAATGGTTGGAAGAATATTTAGCAAGATATACTGGTGCGGTATTACTTGTAACCCATGATCGTTATTTCTTAGATCGTGTGACAAACCGCATTTTTGAATTAGACAATGGTAAACTATATAGTTACGAAGGAAACTATAGTACATTTTTAGAAGCGAAAGCACTTCGTGAAGAACAAGAAATTGCGCAAGAATCAAAACGTCAAAACTTATATCGCCGCGAACTAGCATGGATCCGCCGCGGTGCAAAAGCTCGTTCGACAAAGCAAAAAGCACGTATTCAACGATTTGATGAGTTAAAAGGTCAAGAAGGACCAGCTGCAAAACAGTCAGTTGATATTGCGCTTAGCGGGAGTCGCCTTGGCAAAAAAGTACTTGAGTTAAAAGATGTAACGAAAAAATTCGGTGATAAAACGGTATTACACAACTTTAATCATATTGTGAAACCAGGAGATCGTATCGGAATCATTGGAGCGAATGGAAGCGGAAAATCTTCTCTATTAAATATGCTTGCAGGCAAGTTAGCTCCTGATAGTGGTGAAGTTGAAGTAGGACAAACTGTAAAAGTTGCTTATTATACGCAAGAAAATGAAGAGATGAATTTAAATCAGCGTATGATTGAATACATTAAAGAGATTGCAGAAGTTATTCATACGACAGACGGAAAAGTAATTGGTGCATCTCAAATGCTAGAACGTTTCTTATTCCCGACGCACTCACATGGTACACCGCTTGGTAAACTATCTGGTGGTGAAAGAAGACGTTTATATTTATTACGTATTTTAATGGGAGAACCAAACGTACTATTACTTGATGAACCTACGAATGATCTAGATACACAAACATTAACAGTACTGGAAGATTATTTAGAAGATTTCCCAGGTGTCGTTTTAACTGTATCGCATGACCGTTACTTCTTAGATAAAGTAGTAGATGAATTGTTCATCTTTAGTGGCGGAGGCGAAGTGCGTGAATTCCTAGGTAGTTATACGGACTTTTTAGAAATGGAAAAGACGAAAGAACTTATTGAGAAGGCGGAAGTTCAAAAAGAGAAAAAAGTAGTAGAAGAAGCTCCGAAACAACAACGTAAACGTAAACTTTCATACAAAGAGCAGCGTGAATGGGAAACAATTGAAGATACAATTGCCGAACTAGAAGAGAAAATTGAGTCAATTGGAGAAGAACTTGCGAAAGTTGGATCTGACTTCACAAAGGCACAAGAATTATCTGAAGCACAGCAGAAAACAGAAGAAGAGCTAGAAAAAACGATGGAAAGATGGAGTGAACTATCAGACATCGTTGAAGGATTAAAATAAAAACAAGCTGCATATATTGAAAAGTAAAGAGAAAAACTTTACACTATTGGTAGAACCTATTTTAGGAGGGAAAAAATGAGAACATCTAATCCAATGTTGAAAAAAGAGGCATTCCGTAAAGAGGGAGCAAGCGCTTCTGCGATGACGATTGGCGGAACAGTAGGCAAAACGTTTATTATGCTTATCTTGCTACTTGCAACGTCTGTCTATTCATACATACAGATGATGCAGGGGACGATGAAGATGCCGGTATTAATTGGTGCTTTAATCGTTGCGGCAATCATCGCATTTGCGTCTATGTTCTTTCCGCGTATTTCACCTTTTGGTGCACCAATCTATGCGGCGGTAGAAGGGGTTGTATTAGGTAGTATTTCAGCAGTTTATACAATGAAATTTGGCGATTCTATCGTTTTAAATGCTGTATTACTAACAATCTCAATTCTATTTGCAATGTTAGTGTTATATGCAACGCGTGTAGTAAAGGTAACGGATAAATTCCGTACAGGCGTGATGGCAGCAACACTTGGAATTATGGTTATGTATTTAGTCGTATTTCTACTAAACATGTTTGGTGTAACTGTTCCGTACATTCACCAAGGCGGTACGATTGGTATTATTATTAGTGCAGTTGTTATCGTAGTTGCTGCATTAAACTTATTACTAGATTTCGATTTAATCGAAAATGGTGTACGTAGTCAAGCTCCGAAATATATGGAGTGGTACACTGCGATGGGACTAATGCTTACATTAGTTTGGTTATATTTGGAAATTCTTCGTTTCGTTTCTTACTTTACGAAAAATGACTAATAAAAAATCCTGCATGAAAAATGCAGGATTTTTTTATTTTCAAAGATAGAGTGAAATTTTAATCAGTGAGGCTTATACTGCCTGTTAATGCAGGGTAATTTCGGTAATGGTATAATATGGTTGTTGGTAATTCAAATTGAAGGGGGATGGAATATGATGAAAGAGAAGAAAGGGATTATGAAAAAACTATTTTCTAAAAGTTTTTTCATAGAACTAGAAGATGCTTTAACGTATCCATCATCAGAAGTTATTATTTCCGCTATTGAAAGGTATGCGGTTGAATGTCAGGAACAATTGAATTTTGAGAGTAAAGTTAAACCGATTACTTTTTACTTAGAAAATGTAATGTATCGTGTTGAGATAAAGATGGCTCGCGGTGGATATTACATTTCCTGTAGTGAAGTATAAATTTTGAAACCTTACATGTTTAATATATGTAAGGTTTCTTTTTTTCTTTTACAGCATATAAAATAATATTTTTTACTTTAAAATATATTATTTTACGCTTTTTACCCTTCATACATTTTTCTTTACAATGAAGAAAAATATGTGAGGTGGTATAACATATGATGAATCGAGTTGTATTAATCGGTAGATTGACAAAGGAACCAGAATTATACTACACAAAGCAAGGTGTCGCTTATGCACGAGTATGTGTTGCGGTGAATAGAGGTTTTCGAAATAGTTTAGGTGAGCAACAAGTAGATTTTATTAATTGTGTCGTTTGGAGAAAATCGGCTGAGAATGTAACTGAATATTGTAAGAAGGGGTCACTTGTTGGAATTACCGGACGTATTCATACGAGGAATTACGAAGATGATCAAGGAAAGAGAATATATATAACGGAAGTTCTGATTGAGAGCATTACATTTTTGGAGAAAAGGCGGGAGGGGGCATCACAATAAGAGGGCTTAGTAGTATAGCCCTCTATCACTTTTGATTGATACCCTCCCAAACAACATCTAATTGTTGATTGAGTATATTTTTCGCGTTTATTTCATTAGCATGTAATAGTGAATGGGACATTAATGTATAAAAATAAGTACTCATAATTGTAGAGGTGATAATATGTATATCCCATTTACTGTTTAATTTTCCTGTCGCTTTTGCTTCTGCGATAATTGAAGACAAACATTCTTGTAGTTGTTGTATGCTTTTTACTTCATTTTCTACTAAGTAGTTAGACTTAATAATCTCAAAGACGGCATGCTGCATTAAATCACCATGTCCAGTAAAACGGTCTAGTAAGTTTCCTAGAACAAGTTTGATTCTTTCTTTTGGATGTTCCACATTTTCATATGCTTTTAAACTTTCATTCCATAGCTCAATTTGAGAATCACCTAAAAATAATAATATGTTTTCTTTTTTCGGAAAGTAGTTGAAGAAAGTTCCTTTTGCAATCCCGCATGCAGTAGTAATATCTTGAACCGTTACATTTTCGTACCCGCGTTCTTGGAAGAGTTGTACTGCTTTTAGGAATATAAGTTCTTTTAATTCTTTTTTTCTCGTTTCTCTAAGCATTTTATCTACTCCTAACACAAACAATTATATCTGTTTAATAGATAATCTTAAATAAAATCTTACTTCATGATTAAGTTTAATGTAATTGAAAGAAGGGTAGAGAATGCTGTTTCTCATTTTTGTTATAACTGAAAGTTGTATAGTTCATGTGCTTGCCTTTCAGAAATCCATTTCGGAATACGTTTCATTACTTCGTTTCTCACTATAGTTAAAGGTGTACTTTCTATTTGCGCCATTTTTCCAACTTTCCAAGCAGTATTTGAGATTTTTTCAATTCTATCTCGTCTTTTTTGTTCGTATTCTATGAATGCTTGACGATAATGGGCATTATTCTTAATACATTCAGCCAAAATAATCGCATCTTCAATTGCCTGACAAGCTCCTTGACCTAAATTAGGAGTAAGTGCATGAGCTGCATCCCCAATAAATACGATGCGCTTTTCAAAAAACTGTTTCATTGGTGTAATGTCTACAATGTCACGATGAATCATAGTAACGTCCGATGCATTATTTAAAATAGATGGGATGGGATTGTGGTAAGTTTTGAAATGATTATATAGATCTGCTGTTGTGTAAGCTTTGTATTTTGGATCTCTAGCTTTAGCGTTTATGAGCGCATACCAGTATACTTCGTTATTGGGAAGAGGGACGATACCAAATCTACCGTTAGTTCCCCAAGTTTCAATAAAATCGTTTGTTAAAGAAAGGTTATTAGTAGGAGTTACGCCGCGCCAACACGTATATCCTGCATAACGATAATTATCGCTTTGTGTTACTTGTTTTCGAACGACAGAATGAATACCATCAGCAGCAATGAGTATATTACCAAGTGCTTCACTACCATCTTGGAATAATATTTTTAAGGCGTTTACTTCATTTTGTTCTATTTTTGCGCATTCTTTTCCCCATTCGACAGTATCTTCTTTTAGTTCAGAAAGTAGTAATTGATGTAAATTTTTTCTATGAATGGAGTACATTTTTGGATAACATGCTGGAATGGTCAATTTATTAAAAATAGTTCCTTTTTCGGATACAAGGTTAAAGCCGTCACTTTCGTTGCCAATTTTTTTTATTCTCTCAGAAATTCCGTATGGTTCAAGTGCTTGCATCGCATTTGGGGCGATGATAATACCTGCACCAGCAACAGTAGGTTCAGTATTTTGGTCATATACTTTTACATCTAATCCTATTTTTTGTAAGGAAATTGCTGCGCAAAGTCCAGCAATACCGCCACCAATAATTATGACATTATTCATTTGATATCCCTCCAACTTAGAGTGACTTTAATCCCTTTTTCTGGTATTGTCAATTATGCTTTTAACTTTAGTTTTCGAACGATTAGGTGAAAATAGAATGAATGAAACTTCTAAGAAATGTAGAAAAGGAATTAGCAAAATTAAGCATCCGAGTAGGAGTATAGAGTGATAACATGTTACAATACAGCTAAGAACACGCAATAAAGGAGAGTTTTTTACGTGAAGATTAAAGCAATTGAACCGACGCCAAGTCCAAATACAATGAAAGTTATTTTGAATGAAGTATTACCATCAGGAGCGCGTAATAATTATACAAATGAAAATAAAGAACAGGCACCAATGCAAGTGCAAGAAATTTTGAAAATTGAAGGTATTAAAGGTGTATATCATGTAGCCGACTTTTTAGCAGTGGAGCGAAATGCGAAGTTTGACTGGAAAGTTTTATTACAACAAGTTCGTGCTGTTTTCGGCGAACAGGTAGTAGAAGAAAGTGAAGAACAACAACTTGCTCATTTTGGGGAAGTGAAAGTGTTTGTTCAAATGTTCTTTACAATTCCAATGCAAGTAAAGTTAACAGATGGAACATCGGAAGAACGTGTTGGTTTACCAGATCGTTTTAAAGAATCAATTATGAAAGTTCAAATGTCTGCACCAAACGTTGTGAAAGAGCGCAAATGGGTAGAACAAGGTACACGTTACGGTAATTTTGAAGAAATCGGGAAAGAAGTAGTAGAAGAGATTGTCGCTGCTTATTCAGAAGAACGTGTAAATGAAACAGTTAAAGAATTATTAAACCAGGCAGGTGCTGTTGAAGTAACGATTCAAAAGCGTGAGCCATATAAAGTAACAGTAGAGATGATGAAAGATACTGACTGGAAAAATCGTTTTGCAGCATTAGAGCAAATGGATCCTACTGAAGAAGATATGCCAGTGTTGAAGATGGCGTTAGATGATGAAAAAGTTTCAATCCGCCGTTTAGCAACAGCGTATTTAGGTATGGTAAAAGGTGATGGGGTATTGCCGTTATTATATAAAGCGTTATTAGATCGTTCAGTAAGTGTTCGCCGTACAGCAGGCGATTGCTTATCAGACGTAGGTGATCCAGCAGCGATGTTCGTTATGATTAAATCTCTGAAAGATTCAAGTAAATTAGTACGCTGGCGTGCAGCTATGTTCTTATTTGAACTTGGAGATGAAAGTGCGATTCCTGCATTAAAAGCAGCGCAAGATGATCCGGAGTTTGAAGTAGCGATGCAAGCGCGTCTAGCATTAGAGCGTATTGAAGGTGGAGAAGAAGCAAAAGGTTCTGTATGGAAACAAATGACGGAGTCTCGTAAAGGGGAGTAATGTATGATTGTTTTCTATGATAGTTGGTGTCCGATGTGTACGGCGGTTGCAGAACGTACGAAAAAACTAGATAAAAAGGGTAAGATGCAATTTGTTTCATTTCGAGATGAAGATGTAGTTGAGAAGTATGAACTTTCTCAAAAACTACAAAGTAAGATGGAACAAAGATTGTATATTTTAAAAAATAATAAGTGGTATGCCGGAATTCATAGCATACATGTATTAGCAAAGGCCGTTCCATCTTATTGGTTTGCCGTTCCTTTTATAAAACTATCTATCGTACTCGGATTTGGAAGTAAAGTATACGATTATATCGCTAACAATAGAAAACTTGTCCCAGCTGGACATTGCCGCGGTGGGGTTTGTGAAATCCCTACAAAAAAATGAAATCATCGTTATCTTTCTTTTGCACCTAGTAATAGAGCGTGATATGATGAATTTGGAATGAAAGTTGAAGGAGAGATTACACGATGTCAAATGCTTATGAAGAATACATGCGCCAAATGGTAATCCCAATGCGTCAAGAATTAGTGCGTTCTGGGTTTGAAGAGTTAACTACAGAAGAAGCTGTAACAGAATTTATGGAAAACACGGCAGGTACAACTTTAGTAGTTGTAAACTCAGTTTGTGGTTGTGCAGCTGGTTTAGCACGTCCATCAGCAGGTCAAGCAGTTGTTCGTGCTGAAAAACAACCAGATCATCTTGTAACTGTATTCGCAGGTCAAGATAAAGATGCTACTGCAAAAATGCGTGAATACTTCGGAGAAATTCCTCCATCTTCACCATCTATGGCATTATTAAAAGGAAAAGAAGTTGTTCACTTCATTCACCGTCATGAAATTGAAGGTGCAACTATGGACGAAATTATTACGAACTTAGAACAAGCTTTCGAAAAGAATTGCTAAAGAAGGGGGAGAGTAAATCTCCCTCTTTTCTTTATATAGAGGTGAAACAATGATCGTAACAACAGCAGGAAGAACAAACAAAGAAATGACAGATTATGCAAACAAGGTAGCAGCAGAATTAAATCGTTCTTTCGTTAAACGTAATGACGTACCAGTACATAAACTGCATGAGCAGTATGAACAAGATGTACTTGTTGTAGGGAAAAACCGATTAGCTATTTATCCGAGAGGAACGGAAGAGTCATTTTTCTTTCATCCAAACTCAGCGATGTTTCGTGTGAAAAGGTTAATGCGCGGAGAACACGATCCGTTTGTACAAGCCGCGCAATTAGAGAGCGGAATGACAGTATTAGATTGTACGCTCGGTATGGCATCAGATAGTATTGTAGCTAGTTATATTGTTGGTGAAAGCGGAAAAGTAACGGGACTTGAAGGCAATGAGTATATGGCTTATATTATGGAAAATGGTTTAAAAACATGGTCTTCAACTGTTTCTGAAATTGATGAGGCAATGCAACGAATCGATGTGAAGCAAACGGAGCATTACGCATTTTTAACACAATGTGAAGACAATAGTTATGATGTTGTGTACCTTGATCCGATGTTTGAAGAAACTGTTATAGAATCAGATGGAATAAAAGGATTAAAACACTTCGCTTTGTATCATGATATTACTAACGAAACAATTGCAGAAGCGAAGCGTGTGGCGAGAAAGCGTGTCGTTCTGAAAGATCATTTCCGTAGTTCTAGATTTGAAAAACATAATTTTCATGTATACAAAAGAAGAAGTGCTAAGTTTCACTTTGGTGTAATTGACCCTTGCTAATTGTTTGAAAAGATGTATAATAAGCAATAATTAATTAAATATACTGTCGGTGATGAAGAGAGTAGTCTTTTTTAGAAGGAAAGCGAGCTAGGGATGGTGTGAGCCTAGTGCGGAAGGAAAAGATGAAGCGCACTTCGGAGATGCTTCTTGAACGAATAGTAGAGTAAGCCGAGGCCCCCTGTCCTCGTTATAAACGGGAAAGTGGTTCGTAATGAACAACAAGGGTGGTACCACGGGTTTAAACTCGTCTCTTTTTAGAGACGAGTTTTTTGTGTTTAAAAAAATAAGGAGGTTATATAGTATGGATTATAAAACGCAGTTTGCGGAAAGTTTATCCGATATTTTTACGAATGAATTAACGCAAAATCAAATTTTAGATTTAATCGAAACGCCGAAACAAGATGAATTTGGAGATGCGGCATTTCCATGTTTTTCACTTGCGAAGCAATATAAAAAATCACCAGCTATTATCGCAAAGGAAGTTGCAGGAAAATTAAGTGATCCATTTTTTACGAAAGTAGAGGCTGTTGGTCCTTATGTAAATGTCTTTTTTAATCGTGAGACGGTAAGTGATGATGTATTAAAAACGGTTTTAGCAGAGAAAGAAGAGTACGGTCAAAATCACTTTGGTTGTGAAAAAACGGTAGTTATCGATTATTCCTCTCCTAATATCGCGAAACCTTTTTCAATGGGGCATTTACGTTCTACAATGATTGGAAATTCACTGAAACATATTGCTGAAAAATGTGGTTATGAAGTTGTAGGAATTAATTATATTGGAGACTGGGGCACACAGTTTGGAAAGTTAATTACCGCTTATAAAAAATGGGGAAATGAAGCAGTAGTTAAAGAGGATCCAATACGTGAACTATTTAAGTTATATGTTCAATTTCATGAAGAGGTAAAAGACGATGAAGAATTAGAAGAAGATGGACGCGCTTGGTTTAAGAAATTAGAAGAAGGTGATGAAGAAGCTGTTGAGCTTTGGAATTGGTTCCGTCATGAATCCTTAAAAGAATTTTCTCGTATTTATGAACTTCTCGGTGTTGAGTTTACTAATTTTCAAGGAGAAGCCTTTTATAATAACTTAATGGAAGATTTTATTGGGATTTTAGAAGAACATGATTTGCTTGAAGAGTCAGAAGGTGCGTTAGTCGTTAATTTAGAAGAAGAGGGAATGCCGCCTTGCTTAATTAGAAAATCCGATGGTGCAACGATTTACGCAACACGTGACTTAACAGCAGCGTTATACCGTCAAAACACATATGCATTTGATAAAGCGTTATATGTAGTTGGCCCAGAACAAAGTTTACATTTTAATCAATTTTTCACTGTATTAAAAAAGCTTGGTTACAATTGGGTTGACGGCATGGAACATGTACCGTTTGGGTTCATTTTAAAAGATGGTAAGAAAATGTCGACACGTAAAGGAAGAGTTATTTTACTTGAAGAAGTACTTGAAGAAGCAATTGACCTTGCAAAACAAAATATTGAAGAGAAAAATCCAAACATAAAACGGAAAGAAGAAGTAGCGAAGCAAGTCGGTGTTGGCGCAGTTATCTTTCACGATTTAAAAAACGAGCGTATGCATAATATCGAATTCTCATTAGAAAACATGCTGAAATTTGAAGGTGAAACAGGACCGTACGTACAGTACACACATGCACGTGCGTGCTCTATTTTAAGAAAAGAAAGTGTAGAATTTGAAACGTGTACGTTTGCATTAAAAGATGATCATAGCTGGAGCGTTGTAAAATTACTGAATAAATTCCCTCAAATAATTGAAGCAACTTTCAACAAAAATGAGCCATCAATCATTTCAAAATATGTATTGGATGTAGCACAATCGTTTAATAAATATTACGGTAATGTTCGTATATTAGAAGAGAGCGAAGAGAAAGACAGCAGACTCGCATTAGTGTATGCTGTGACGGTTGTATTAAAAGAGGGATTACGTTTACTTGGGGTGGAGGCACCTGAGGAGATGTGAAACAAATAGGTATACGTATCATAGTAGATATGTATGCCTATTTATTTTTATAGAAAATGTGAAAGCAGAAGTTTTATTTTATTAAATCTAAATTTTTCTAGAATTGTTTCAAGTGTAGGAATGTCCTTATTAAATGGAGAATTGTAATGTCATATATAAAAAGGAGGCGTTAAACTTGGAAACATACGATTGGAACAGTAAACTAGCATATTTAAAAAACACAAGAGATTTATATTACAACGACGATTATGTAAGCTTTTTAGTAAATATGGTTTGGAAGATTACTAAGCCAGTACATATTGTTGATTATGGTTGTGGATATGGTTATTTAGGCTTAGTATTAATGCCTTTACTTCCAGAAGGATCAAAGTATACAGGCATTGATAGTGGAGAAACATTATTATCTGAAGCGAGAGAGTTGTTTCGTTTACTTCCGTATGAGACAGAATTTCTTGAGGGAGATGCTACAGAAATTGAATTGAAAGATACATACGATATAGCAATTTGTCATGCTTTCTTATTACATATGAGTTCGCCAAAAATGATGCTAAAAAAAATGATACATTCAATTAAAAAGGGCGGAAAAATAATCTGTTTTGAACCACATTGGATATCAAATATGTCTTCATACTCTTTAGATGGAGAGAATCAATCGGAAATTATTAGGCTAGGTGCTTTGCAGAAGTTATTTGAAAATGACATGCAGAGAAGCGGAAAAGATGGAAATATTGGTATGAAAATACCGATGTGTTTAAGTGAACTAGGCGTAAAAAATATTGAATGTAGAGTAAGTGATAAAGTGAACTTTTTAGATTCTAATATGCACTATAATGATAAACAAAGGTTGTATCATTCATTAAAAGAAGAGGGGATTGCAGGGGATCCGGGTGATAAACAGCATTTTATAGAACGTTTAATGGCTAGAGGATTAACATATGATGATGCGCTAGCTCAATATGAAGCTGAACTCCGATTTTTTAAGGCATTTCATCTACATTCTTCTTTAGTATATGCTCCGAATATGAAAATTACATTTGGTGAAATAGTATGTTGAAAGATAGCGATTTATTGAGGATTGTCATTTTTTGTCGGTAAGTCGATATCCACCGTATAATCGCTGATATATTTTGAAAATCGTCGATATATTTAAATTATCGCCGATATAATTTCATGTACGGATTTCAGCTTCCAAAAGATAAAATCCTCATGTTACGTTATTCCATTTAATTAAACAAAATATGGAGAAAAATAATCATTTTTACTATATTTTGTTATAAATTTGAATAATATTAATTAATACCATCCATTATAAGAGATTTTAGTTGAATACCTACAATATGATGTGTAAAATCTAAGCAAGTAGCAGTACAAATAAATATTCGAGGTGAATACATGCTAGATTTTAAGCAGTTAGATGCTTGTTTGAAAGACAAGAGATTTATAGATGGATTACAGGAAATAAATAATGAAATTTCATATATAAAAGAAAAGAATACTTTATCTTATTTGAAGAGTTGGCTTGCTAGTGTTCCTTCACATAAGGAGTTTGACATATTAATACGTCTTACTGATGAAGGGCTTATGCACCAATACAGTTCATTCCTCATTCGCTACGCCTACAAAAAATTCCTAAATATGAGAACGCTCTCTTTATATTGTGATGAGTTAATTGATGAGCGGAAAATACTTGAAGTAGAACAGTTGTTAAAAGACTCATTAGAAGAGGTAAGTAAAGAAGAAATAGAAGCTGATCTTTTAGCGAAAACATATTTTACATTAGTACGATGTTTGTTGGAAATGAAACGAAATGAAGAAGCCCTAATCTATATGCAAAAGGCAGAGGAGTACAGTTCACGTGCCGTATTTGATAAATGGGGCTACGTCTATATGCATACAGGTGAATGGGAGAAAGCAGAAGAACAATTTATAGCCGGCATGCAGCATAAAGATTGTGAAGAGCTATCTACCTATTTATTATCACAATTATATGCGAATCAAGGAGAACAAAAACGTGCATTACAGCTAATTGATGATGCGATTGTAAAGTTCCCGCAAGTACCATATTTTCATTTTGAAAAGGTAAAATATTTATTAGATTTAAGGAAGTATGAAGAAATGTTAGCGGTAATAGATAACATAAATAATCAGCTTCCTTATCATGCGTATAAAGCTTACTTTGTACATTTACATGCAGAAGCGCTTTACAAAATGAATAAACTTGTAGATTTACAACAGTTATTAAAAGAAGAAAAAAGTTTAAAAGAGTCTTTATATCATAATTTAGAAAAAAATCCAGATGGAAAAAAGGTGCATTTACCGATAGTTCCTATTGTACAAAAGGATAATTATTGTGTTCCGACAAGTTTAGAAATGATGTTGCAGTTATGGGGAGAAAAACGTACACAAGATGAAATAGCAGAGTTTATTTTTGATATGACAGGGTCAAAGTTTTCAGATACTGTTTCTTATTTAGAAGAATTAGGTTATGAATATCGTTATTTTAAAGGGAATGAGGAAAATTATAAGAGGCTGCTGGATGAAGGGATTCCTGTTTTATTAAGTATAGATATTGAGCATGCTTCACATGTACAAGTGCTATCTGGATATGATGATACGTTACAAGCTTTTTATGTTCAAGATCCGAACTTTATAGAACCAGTTATTGTGGAATATAGTAAGTTACAAGAAAAATATCGTTACACAGGTTGTTTAGCGATTACGTTTGTTCCGAAAGAAAAGAAGGAGCAGTTAGCATTTTTAAATGAAGAAGAAAATCATTATTTTAAATCTATTTTTTCTCTTACGGATCATTTAGATGAACATGATAAAGAGGGGATTCATAACTTAGTACAATTTTTAAAAGAGACGAGTGATAATCCGAATACGTGGTTATATACAGTTAAGCATTTAGATGTTGAAGTAGATAATGAGTTTATTATATGTTGTATTGAAAAGTTAATGGAGAAGTTTCCGAACTCAGATTTTGTTAAATTGCATGGTGCGCAGTGCTTTATTCGCCTTCAAGAATTAGAAAAAGCCGGGCAAATGCTGACAAGTGTTGAGAAGAAAAATAATCGTGCTTTATATCATTTAATAAACGGAAGATATGCTTTTGAACAGGAAAGTTATATAGAAGCGATTTCAAGTTTTCGTTCATCATTACAATTAGACGCAGATCAGCCGATTGCTTGGAGTTTTCTCGCTCTATCATACATGTATATCGATCAATCTGAAAAGGCGTTGCAGTTTTCTCAAGTTGCTTTAGAACGTAGTCCAGAAAGATTCACTTTAACGAATCACGGATTAATATTAATAGATTTAGAAAGATATGAAGAAGCGTATGAAATTTTTAATGACCTATTAAGAGAGAATAAAAATGAGGCACATGTATGGTATGAGCGCGCGAGATGTGCGCATCATTTAGGGAAATTACATTTAGCGATAAAAGGGCTTAAAGTAGCGATTTATTTGGATAGTAATGCACCTTACATCTATACGAAACTTTCGGAAATATACGAGTCTGATTTGAAGGATGAGGAAAGTACGAAAGAAATTTTATTAAAAGGTATTGAGAATTGTGACGATAAGGCACCTCTATACGTAAAACTCGGTGACTATCATTTTCAAAATGATAGTCTGGAAGAAGCAGAAACATTGTATAATCGTGCTTTAGAAGAAAATCATGATGATGTTTATTCTCACTTTGGACTTACGCAAGTTTATATGGCGAAAGAACAATACAAGGAAGCGAAACAATATATTCTCGGTATTGAAAAACAAATTGAAAAGAGCCAAGATTTTCTTATGAATGCGGGAATGGTTCTATGGGATGCTGAGGTTGAACTTGGTGGAAATGAAGAAGGGTTTAAAGTAGCTTTGTCTAAGTTAGAGAGTGGTATAAAGCAGAGTGAATATAATGTGGCAAGTGCGTTAGATGAATATGTGAATCGAATTAAAGGAACGGTATTTGTACAAAGAGGTATAGCATTCTTAAGAACGTTACACAAAGAAAGAAAAGAAATAAGCGAATACGGTTGTTATACAGGTATTTTATATGAATCTATTGGGCAGTACGGCCAAGCGATGAAAAGGTATAATAAGGCGATAGAACAAAAGGAAACGGCATTACCGTATTACCGAATTGGTGAAATACTTATGGCATTAGGGCAATTGACGGAAGCAAAACAAGCGTATGAAACATGTTTAGAGCTTGATGAGAATTTCGTAGGTGTGCATTTACAGCTTGCAGAAATATATGAAAAAGAAGAAAATCGTTCTAAAGAACAAAGTCATATGGTTCAGGCTATGAAAGAAGAGCCGATGCATATTAATATGGAATATTTGGCACAGCTTTCAGTAGAAATGAGTCTTCAGGAAGAGTTACTGACAGAACTAGAACAATTAGCGGACGAAGCACCTGAAATATGGCGATTAGATGCGATTGCATATGTGTATGGAGCGATGGATGAAATAGATAAAGAACAAGCACAGATTGAAGAGGCACTTCAATTAGATAGTGAGCATATAGAAGTTCTATATCATTATGCCAAAGTGTTAGTGAAAAAAAGAAATGCAAAAGCAATTGAAATTGCAATGAAAGTTATACAAAAAGATGCAAATAATGAACGAATATTTGATGTGTATGTAAAAGCGATAGAACAACATAAGAAATTGTCTAACATACGAGAGTTTCTTCATACATTAAAGGTGAAGAAGGCAGAAAGAAGTATGGCATTTATGTATGCTGCATCTGCGGTGACGGAAAGATGGATTGAACGTCAACAAAATGAACAGCCGAAAAAATCCATAATTACGAGAGCTTTTTATCGTATGAAAAACCGTGCGAAAGAAATTTCGATTATTACTACAATCATTGATTTGTATGAAATTTCGTTAAAGTTAAATCAAAAAAATAGTATGGCAGCGCAGCGATTTTCACTATTTTACGAGAATGTGGCGATGTATAAAGAGGCGATAGATGTATTGCAAACATCGTTAGAAAATAAATGGGATTACGATATAGCGAAGCAACTTGTAAATCTTTTCATGGCGTGTGAGGAAGAAGATATGTTACGGGATGCTTCAGAATTAACGAAGCAAATGGTTCGAGAGTTACCAGATGATTATGATACGCTTCTTTTACAAGCACAAGTATTCTTTAAAATAGGAGAAGAAAGAAAAGCAGAAAAGATTACCTTACAATTAACGGAGCAAACACCGTTTGTAAGTAGAGCGTTTCTTGCTTTAGGAGAAATGTATCAAAGTCAAGAAAGGTTTGAAGAGGCAATTCATGTATTAGAAAATGCTTCTATACATCATCCAAATGAAGCAGCAATTCTTCTTTCTTTAGCATCTTCGTATCATGGTGCCGGACAAACACTAAAGGCAGAAAAAATAACAAATGATGTATTAACAATAGATGCGAGTGATTTGTTAGCAAGATACGATCGCGCTTGTTATTTAGCACAGTTAAATAGAATTGAAGAGGCGAAGCAAGAGCTTGAAATTGTTCTTCGTGAGGATGAATCAGGATTCTTTGCTGAGCTTATTGAAGAAGATGAAGATTTAGCTGGAATACAAGAATTTAAGAAATAATTGTATAGGAATTGTGAAAAAAGGGTATAATTAAATATATATTTAGAATTAGTTGACAATTTATTGCCCAATGGCATAAAATAGCTTTTAATAAAGTATACAAATCTGAAGACGAGAACGAGTAAAATAATGAATTGTTCCCCAGAGAGCCGGTGTATAGCTGAAAGCCGGTGTGCAGACGTTATTTGAAAATCATCTCCGAGGAGCCGAGGCTGAAATAAGTAAGCCCGGACGGATGTCTACCGTTACAAAGAACACGTATGATAGTACGTTGCTAAGTGCTATTAGCGAAGAGCTAATAGAATTAGGGTGGTAACGCGGTTAAACCCGTCCCTACTTCATGGGGACGGGTTTTTTGTGTGCTTTAAAATATTCAAAAGGAGTGATTGTAGATGAAGAAAGTAGATGTAAAAGAGTCAGCTGTAGGGAGAGAAACACGTATTCGTAAGCAGTGGAACGAGCAAAGTATTTTCGAGCAATCAATTCAGAATCGAGAAGGCGCACAGTCTTTCGTATTTTATGAAGGACCACCAACGGCGAACGGTTTACCACACGTCGGACATGCACTTGGACGGACAATTAAAGATGTAGTAGCGAGATATAAAACGATGGCTGGTTATAAAGTGCTACGAAAAGCGGGATGGGATACACACGGTTTACCTGTAGAATTAGGTGTTGAGAAGCAACTCGGTATTTCTGGTAAACATGAAATTGAAGAGTATGGAATTGAGCCATTTATTCAGAAGTGTAAAGAGAGTGTATTCACATATGAGAAGCAGTGGCGTGAATTCACTGAAAGCATCGGTTATTGGGTAGATATGGATGATCCATACGTTACGCTAGAGAATCCATATATCGAAAGTGTCTGGCATATTTTAGGGACGATTCATGAAAAAGGATTATTGTACAAAGGGCATAGAGTCTCACCATACTGCCCAAGTTGTCAAACTTCACTAAGTTCACATGAGGTTGCACAAGGGTATAAAACAGTAAAAGACTTAAGTGCAACAGTTAAGTTTCAAGTGAAAGATAGTGAAAATGAATATTTCCTAGGGTGGACAACAACACCTTGGACACTTCCAGCAAATGTTGCGCTCGCTGTACATCCAAATATGGAATACGTGAAAGCGAAACAAGAAGGTCATGTATACATTGTTGCGAAAGAACGTGTACAAGATGTATTAAAAGAAGACTATGAAGTATTATCTGTTCATAAAGGTGAAGAATTAGTAAACACATCTTATATGCCGCCATTTCCAATGAAAGAAGTTACAAATGGCTATCACGTTATCGCAGCAGATTTTGTCACGGCAGATAGTGGTACAGGACTCGTTCATATCGCTCCAGCATATGGGGAGGACGATTATAGAGTCGTTCAAAGTGAAGGATTGTCATTCTTGCATGTTGTAGATGAGAAAGGTGAGTATACAGAAGCAGTACCATTTTTGAAAGGGAAATTTGTAAAAGATTGTGACGTGGATATTGTTCGTCATTTAGCGAAGGAAGGCTTACTATATCATAAAGAAAAGTATGAACATAGCTACCCACATTGCTGGCGTTGTGATTCACCACTTCTTTATTATGCAGGAGAGAGTTGGTTAATCCGAACAACTGCAATTAAAGATACATTTTTGCAAAATAACGATTCTGTTACTTGGTATCCAGATCATATGAAACATGGACGCTTTGGTAAGTTTTTAGAAAATATGGTGGACTGGAATATTAGCCGAAATAGATATTGGGGAACACCATTAAACGTATGGGAATGTGAAAGTTGCGATCATCAATTCGCACCGAAAAGCATTGCTGATTTAAGAAAGCATAGTACAAAAGAAACACCGGAAGATTTGGAATTGCATAAGCCATATGTAGATGAAGTGCAAGTTTGCTGTGAAAAATGCGGAAGTACAATGAATCGTACACCAGAAGTAATTGATGTTTGGTTTGATAGTGGTTCCATGCCATTTGCGCAATATCATTATCCATTTGAAAATAAAGAGTTATTTGAAGAACAGTTTCCAGCGGATGTTATTGCAGAAGGCATTGATCAAACACGTGGATGGTTTTATAGTTTATTAGCAGTATCAGCACTATATACAGGAAAAGTGCCTTATAAACGAGTGTTATCACTAGGGCATGTATTAGACGAAGAAGGACAGAAAATGTCTAAAAGTAAAGGGAATGCACTAGATCCAGTTGATTTAGTAAATCAGTTTGGTGCAGATGCATTAAGATGGGCGCTACTCGTTGACAGTGCTCCGTGGAATGCGAAACGTTTCTCGGAAAGAACAGTACTGGAAGCAAAGTCTAAATTTGTAGATACATTAGTCAATGTGTATAGCTTCTACGTTTTATATGCAAATTTAGATGAGTATAATCCGAAAGAAACGTATGACGCAAAGCGGACGAAATTGGATGAATGGGTATTATCAAGATTGCATAGCACAACGAAAAAAGTGAGAACAGCACTTGATGATTATCAATTTACGAATGCAGCTCGTGAAATCGCGGCGCTTGTAGATGAAGTAAGTAACTGGTATGTAAGACGATCACGTAATCGTTTCTGGGAATCTGGTATGAATGCTGAAAAAGCAGCTGCGTATGAGACACTTCATGAAGTGCTTGTGACAATTAGTAAATTAATTGCACCATTTACACCGTTTGTCGCTGAAGATATTCATTTAAATTTAACTGGAAGTAGCGTTCATTTAGAGGATTATCCAGTTGTAAATGAATCACTACTTCAGCCGAAACTAGAAGCGGAAATGGATGCTGTTTTACAAGTTGTTGAACTAGGAAGAAGTAACCGTAATCAACATTCTTTAAAAGTAAAACAGCCGTTAGCGGAACTTGTATTACTAGCGCATAATGAAAATGATATGGATTGGGAATCTTATCGTGATATCGTCATGGATGAGCTAAATGTCAAAGCGTTTCATGTTGAACTCGATGAAACGAAATACACGTCCTATCAATTAAAGTTGAACTTTAAAACAGCTGGGCCGAAGTTTGGTAAAAATGTGAATGCAATAAATGGATGGTTAAAACAATTATCAAAAGAAGAAGTACAACACTTTGTATCTACAGAAAGAGCAGTTTACGAAACTGCACCAGGAGAAGAAGTAGTTGTAACGGCTGAAGATGTAGTAGTAGAGAAAGTTGCGAAATCAGGGTTCTCTAATACGACTAACGGACAATATACAGTTATGTTAGATACGAATGTAACAGAAGAGTTGTTACAAGAAGGAGTGGCGCGTGAATTTATTCGAGCGGTTCAAGAATATCGTAAGCAGTTAAATTTACCGGTTAATTTACGAGTAGATGTTATTCTTGATACAGAGGAAGAGCTACAACGAACATTAACGAACCATAAAGATTTATTGGAAGAAAATTTACTCGTTAAGCAATTTACATTTGATCACTTAACGAATGAAGACGATGAACTATCTTTAGGTGAAGCGAAAGTTCGAATTAAATTAAGCGCGGCTCATTAAAGAAAAAAGGAAGTTGGAATCATTCCAACTTCCTTTTTGTATGATGGAAATTTATCCGGCTAACTTCCTCATAATCCGTTCGATAGGTCCCCTAGTAAATGTCTTTCTTCATAGCACACTAAATAAAATACTGTAGAAATATATTTCTACAGTATTTTTCTCATTTTATACATAAATATTGAGAAAATTTCACTCAACCTAAATGGAAAGGTAATAGAATTGTTTATAGAGAATTACTCGTAGATTCAATTTTTATCCCCCCATTTTGTGGGGAATGATTGCCTAGTGGTAATGGGATAAGGTTGAGCTACTTTATTAGGGGGAGTGGTTCTATGTTTAATAAAAAAATGGTGGCAATGGCAATGACTGTGCCGTTAGTAATGGGGACGATTTCTACGGTTTCGGCATTGGAAAAACAGCAGCAAGTAAAGCTAGAAGCTTATTCGCCGCAGAAAAAAGCAACTGAATATTTAAAAGAAAATGCTGCGCAGTATGGATTAAAAACAGACCTTTCAGACTTGCAATATATTTCTACAACAGAAACGTCAGTAGCTTCATATGTTAGGTTCCAGCAAGTTGTTAATGGTGCACCTGTATTTTCAAAACAAATTACAGTTACTCTTAACGGAGAGGGAAAGGGCATACTTGCTGTTTCTGATTATCAATCCGTCAAAGGTGTGAAGGAAGTAACGACAAAAATTAGTGAAAAAGATGCAATACAAAAATCAATGGCGTATGTTGGAGAAGCAAGTGAGCAAAACTTATGGGCTCCTACAGAGAAAGAATTCGGATATATTGTGGAAGAGGGAATTGCTCGTCCAGTATATAAAGTGGTAGTCCATTCTAATAATCCATTTGGTGCATGGGAAACATTTATTGATGCGGAAAATGGGAAGTTAATTAAAAAGGTTGATATAAACCGAAAAGCTGAAGGGACAGGAAAAGTATTTTTACCTAACCCAGTCGTATCTAGCGGTAGTAAAGTAGGCTTAAAAGATAATAACGATGCGGATTCAACAGCGTTAACGGATCAATTGAAGACTGTTACGTTAAAAGGTTTAGATGGGACAGGATTTTTAATTGGAGAGTATGTAACGATTTCTTCAAAAGCAAAAACAAAATCTACAAATTTACAATTTAACTATACACGTGCAAATGATAGCTTTGAAGATGTTATGTCGTATTATCATATCGATACATTACAGCGTTACATTCAAGGGTTAGGATTTAAAAATATTAATAATCGCTCTATTAAAGTGAATGTGAATGGAACGACGGCGGATAACTCATTTTATTCTCCGACAACGAAAGCTTTAACTTTTGGTACTGGCGGAGTAGATGATGCAGAAGATGCTGGTATTATCGCACATGAATACGGGCATTCGATTCAAGATAACCAAGTGCCTGGCTTTGGTAGTTCTGCAGAAGGCGGAGCGATGGGAGAAGGATTTGGTGACTTCTTAGGTGCTACGTATGAAGATGCAGTATCGACAACAGGCTACGGAAAAGCATGTGTTGGAGAATGGGATGCGACTGCTTATTCTAGTTCAGATCCGACGTGCTTGCGCCGATTAGATACGAATAAAGTGTATCCGAAAGATGTTACAAATGAGGTACATGATGATGGGGAAATTTGGGCACAAGGTCAATATGAGATGGCACAAGCTTTTGGACGTGATGTAGCAACGAAAATTATTTTACAATCACACTGGTCATTAACACCAAACTCTAAATTCAGTGATGGAGCAAAAGCGATTAAGCAAGCGGATGCTCTTTTATATGGCGGACAACATGCTGCTGATATCGATCGTATTTGGGCAGCAAGAGGAATTAGTACGAATTAATATAAAAAGTCGTGGCGTTTATAAGCCACGACTTTTTAATTTGCTTAAGAACTGGTACTAGTAAAGTAAGCTATATGAATGCTAATGTAAATTCATCCGCATTCTAGTTGTTTTTTTCGTCTTTAAAAACAAAATGCTCTTTAAATTTTCTAGACTCAACTTTTTGACCGTTTCTCATGGAGCGGAAAGGGTGTTCTTGCCAAGTAATGATTACATCAACTTCATCTGCTTTTGTAGCAACTGGAAAATTAGCATGTTCAAATCCAGTTTTTCCACTTGCTAAGCGACTTTCCTTTCGTGAGAAAAGTTCATATTTCGTTTTCGTTTTTGGCTCGTTGCGGAATACTTCGACTTGTACGTTATATACTTCACTGTTACCAACATTTTTTACTGAAAATTGATATGTTTTAAATTCATCTTCTTTAGCTTGAAGCATATTGTTACCTATGTTCTTCGGTTCATCAATATTCACTTTCCATTGATCAGAGTTTTGGGAGATTGGTAAAGATTTTGGTGAATAGGCGTATGTTTCATTCACTGCAATTAGGCATAACAAAAGAAGAAAGAAACTAATCGCTTTTTTCATATAAACACCTCGCTATAAAATTTTTATCCCGCTATTTGCCGGGCAGTAAGAC
>NZ_WIPE01000056.1:496687-575556 GCF_009760835.1 Bacillus sp. EE-W1
TCCACCTCAAAATTCAGGGAAAGCAAAGAAGTTAGGTGGGGGGCGGGCTTACCGTAAAAGCCCGATTGGTGAGGGCTGATTAAAGTTTTACTTTATCAATATGTGTAAATAAAACGGAAATTATGTAATAAAATGGAAATGGTGATACTTTGATTCAAATGAATTTGAAAAAACTTGAAGAGGTAGTAGGCGGTGAAGGGTTACAAGAATCGTTTCATCACATAGAGATACATGGTGTCTGCATAGATTCCAAAAGCATTAAAGAAGGAAATGTATTTGTTCCAATCATTAGGGTGAAAGATGGACATGATTATGTGAAAGAGGCATTCGATAATGGAGCTGTCGCTTCCTTATGGAAAAAGTCTTACAGCACTCCGCCAAAAGGGATGCCAATTATATTTGTAGATGACACTTTGTTTGCTTTGCAACAATTGGCACAATTTTATCGGAAAGAGCTAAATGTAAAAGTAATTGGAATTACAGGTAGTAATGGCAAGACAACGGTAAAAGATATAATAAGCACGATTGTAAGTACAACTCGTCGTGTGCATAAAACAAAGGGAAATTTTAATAGTCAAATCGGTTTACCATTAACTATTTTAGAAATGAAACGAGATACAGAGTTTTTAATTCTTGAAATGGGGATGAGTGAAAAAGGACAAATTCGAAACTTATCAATAATAGCACAGCCAGATGTAGTGATCATTACAATGATTGGTCATTCTCACTTAGAGACGCTTGGATCAAAAGAAGAAATTGCGAAGGCTAAATTAGAAATTATTGATGGATTAAAAGATGAAGGATTATGTTTGTATAATGGTGATGAGCCATTGCTTTTGAAAAATAAGAATTTATCGAGTATAACTTGTAAGGCATTTGGTGAAAAGTATACAAATGATTTGTTTCCAACAAACGTGCAATTAGATGAATATGGTGTTCATTTTAAATTAAATGATTCAAAAATACAGTACGATGTTCCCTTGCATGGAAAACATAATATTTTAAATGCGATTGTCGGAATCGCCGTAGGTCAATTTTATAATGTCCCCACAGAAAAAATACAGAAAGCATTGCGACAAGTAAATATTACTCATATGCGCTTTCAATTTTTAACTGCTAAAACAGGTTTTACAATTATTAACGATGCATGGAATGCCAGTCCCTCTTCAATGAAGGCCGCAATTGAAACGTTACAGACATTAAATGCCTATAAGAAAAAAATGATAGTAATTGGGGATATGTTGGAGTTAGGGAAGAATGCTGAAACATATCATAGAGAAATTGGTAAAATGTTAAATCAAGAGAGCATTCAATATGTATTCACTTATGGAGAGTTAGCTGAAATTGTAGCGGAAGAAGCGAGAAAGAAATATGATATAGGAAAAGTACAGTCATTTAATAGTAAAGCCAAGATAGCAGAGGAAGTATTAAAAGTTATAACGAAAAAGGATATCATATTATTGAAAGGCTCACGTGGAATGGCTTTAGAGGAGATTGTACAAAATTGGATATGAAAGATCAAAATATATTTAAAAAGGCTTGCGTTTTATAAAACAAAGAGATAGAATACTCTGTAAATATAAAAAGTGAGGATCAGGAAAAGTACATAATGCAAAGGTCTACAGAGAGCAATCGGTTGCTGAGAAGATTGCGATACCGCATGATGGAAAGACACCTGTGAGTGTTGCTTTGAACGTGATAATTAGTAAAAGCAAACGGTACCTACCGTTATCAGGGCTAAGATGGTCATTATGACAATTTGGGTGGTACCGCGGAAAAATCCGTCCCTATTTATAGGGGCGGATTTTTGTATTCTTTGAAAGGAGGTGAGTGACCGTGGATGATGACGATGACAACAACAATAACGTAAATAAATATAAAATTACTGGAGGGAAATGTAATGAAGCGTTCACTCACAAAAGAATGTGCGGAGCAAGGCGGCAAGGTTGTATTACTTCAAGGATGGGTAAAAAAAATTCGTCATCTAGGTAATATTAGTTTTTTATTAATAAGGGATCGATCAGGAGTTATGCAATGTGTACTAGAAAATGAGTTAGCTGGATTTAAAGTAGATGTGGAAAGTGTTGTGCAAGTAGTTGGTCAAATAGTAGAGACTTCGAAAACAGAATTAGGGGTGGAAGTGCTTGCTCATGAAGTGAAAATATTAAACGGCGCAGAACCACTTCCATTTGAAATAAATAAAAAGAAATTGCAAGTTGGCTTAGATCAACTACTGAATGAGCGGGTATTATCATTAAGACATGAGAGAACTGCGGCGATATTTAAAGTGAAGTCTACACTTGTTCAGAGCTTTAGTGAATTTCTTATAGAGAACGATTTCACACGTGTATTTACTCCGAAAATTGTTTCACAAGGGGCAGAAGGAGGAGCAAATGTTTTTAAGCTTCCATACTTTCAAAAAGAAGCTTATTTAGCACAATCACCTCAGTTTTATAAACAAATGATGGTAGCTGGAGGATTAGAACGTGTTTTTGAAGTTGCACCTGTTTACAGAGCGGAGCATCATAATTCTTCCCGTCATTTGAATGAATATATATCGTTAGACGTAGAACTTGGATTTATTCATGATTTTTATGAAGTGATGCAACTAGAAACGGATGTTTTACGATATATGTTTCAACAAGTAGCAAAAAACTGTGAAAAAGAACTAAAACTATTACAAATAGAAGTACCTGTTATTACAGAAATACCGAAAATTACATTGTTACAAGCGCAAGAAATTTTGAAAAGTAAGTACCAGAAAGAATCGCCAATTGGGGATTTAGATACAGAAGGTGAGAAGCTATTAGGGAAATATGTGAAGGAAACATATAAGAGTGAGTTTGTTTTCATTACACATTATCCGAAAGAAGCTAGGCCGATGTATACGATGCCAAATAAAGAGAATCCATCTATTACTGATTCGTTCGACTTACTATATAAAGGACTAGAAATAACTTCAGGGGCGCAGCGAATTCATGATTACGAAATGTTACTCACTTCTTTTAAAGAAAAAGGATTACATCCAGATAGGTTTCAATCTTATTTAAATACATTCCGATATGGTTGTCCCTCGCACGGTGGCTTTGGAATTGGATTAGAGAGAGTTGTATACAAACTATTGGAATTAACAAATGTACGAGAGGCGAGTGCTTTTCCGAGAGATTGTACGCGTCTTATACCGTAAGAATAACCCCCTTCTATAGTGTAGAAGGGGGTTATTCCTTTCAACACATGTTAAAAGGAATAATTTTTTGTGTGAAAATATGTAAATTATATTAAGAACATTTTATAATGAATTGAGAAAAAGAAAATTCATAAGTTATAATGAAATATGAATATAAAAAAAGTTCATATAATAATGTATGGAAGGGTATGAAACATGTTATATCAAACTCAAGCAACACAACAAACACCAGCTTATATAATTTATCTTCTTGATGTAAGCGCATCAATGAACCAAATGATGGATGCAGGCGGAGAAGAAAAAAGAAGAATTGATATTGTAACGGATGCTCTTTCTTTAGCGATTCGCCAAATGGTATTTCGTTCAACAAAAGGTAGTCGCTTGCTTCCAAGGTATAAGTTATCTATTTTAGCCTATAGCGATCATGTTTTTGATTTATTGGGTGGTGTGAAAACAATAGACGAGGTAGCAAGACTGCGTCCATTAGAAAAAATTCAAACGCATCGTTTAACTGATACAGCAAAAGCTTTCTCTGTAGTGGAGAAGTTATTGCAAAAGGAATTACCAAATTTACAAGATGGACCAGCTCCTGTTGTTTGTCATATGACAGATGGGGCATCAACTGGTGAAGATCCAGAATTAATTGTACGAAGAATTATGAATATGTCTGTACCTGATGGAAACGTACTAATTGAAAATATTTTTATTTCAGATGAAATTATGCAAGAACAAATTTCTAATATAAAGAAGTGGGAAGGGATTATGCCAAATACAGAGATTACAGATGAATATGGTGCAAAGTTGCAAAGACTTTCATCGCCTATACCTCAAAGCTATCGTGAGATGATGACGGAACATGGGTTTCATATTGCAGATGGTGCTGTGATGATGTTTCCTGGGACAAATGCGGACTTAGTATCACTTGGATTTCAAATGTCTGCTGCAACGCCGGTTCGATAGGAGGGGGGAGTAAGGTGAAATATACCCTATCGCAAAAGGAAGAAACGGTATTGCAAGAAAAGGAAACGAAACATTTTACTTATAGATATAGTTATGTAAGAGCAAAAGAAACGCAGGATTTAAACGAGAGTGGACAAGACTTTCTAGTATTTCTAGATAATGGAACTAGTTTCGTATTTGCCTTATGTGATGGTGTAGGGCTATCTTTTCATGGTGAAATTGCTGCGGAATTTCTTGGTATGAAGTTAGTAAACTTGTTTGATACATGTCAAGAAAGTGGACTGGATATTGCTACATTATTAAATGAACAGTTAAATAATTGGATAGGAGAAGCTTCAGAGGAAGTGAGTGCATTTCGATTGCCAGAAGAAACACCGTGGTTACTACGCGATGTTTTGGAAGAAAAGCGAAAAAAAGGTAGTGAAGCGATGTTTACTGGCGGGAAAATAGAACTCATTCCAAATCAAGATAAAGTACAAATAACGATAGTTACACATGGCGATTCATTTGTACAATTGTTTCAAGATAAGGAGAATTGTTCGAATGTAATGAAGTTTAAGAGAAATATAAAGAAAAGATGGTCTACACAGCGAGGCATTATTGGTGGGGAATTGGCGGTTTTTTCAAAGGTATTATCTAGACAAGAAGCTAATCGGATAGTTATTCACTCAGACGGACTTTTGCCACTTAAGCAGTATAACTTTGAGGAAGTGTTAAAAGAAATTGAGAGGGCACAGAACTCTCCGACAAGCGATGATATTTCATTTTTAGATGTTTCTTGGTAACAAACATGATGGAAAAAAGGTGAATAAACGTGGAAGAGATTATTGTGACATACATAAAACAGTCAAATGAAGAAATTGATATTGCAATTCCAAATGACGTAAAAGTGGTGCAAATTATTGAAGCGATTTTACATCATGAAAAAATAGATGAAGTATTAAGCGGAATCTATGAAATTAGAGTAGCAAAAGATAAAGAAGAGTGGCATTCTATTCGAAATGATGAAACGTTGCGCGATAATGATGTGTGGGATGGACAATATGTAATGCTACATAAAAAAGGAGCAATTATCCCTTCTTTTGAAATGATGCCAGCAGAAGAAGTTTATAATGAACCTGTTAAACAAGATATGTCTTCTAGTGAAGAAGATTATGTATGGAAAATCATTGAGTAATAGTTTTGGGATGGGGAAGGAGAAATGTTTTGTGCAAAAATCACCGTATTTTCAACGCTCTCCGCGTGTGAAAGTAGATATACCAACAGGGGATGTTATTATTCATGATCCACCGAACATACCGGAGGAGCCGAAGTTTTCAATTGAAACAATGTTACTGCCTGCAATGATGACAGTTTTAACATTGGTATTATATTTTGTAATGATGAAATTTATGAAGATGAATGCAAGTTATATGCCATTAATGATGGTTTCAAGTATTCCGATGTTGGGATCATATATAATTACAACGATGGGGCATTTCCGTAAAAAGAAAGAACATCGTCAAATGGTTGAACAATTACAAACAAGATATTTAGAGCAAATTCAAAAGCATCGAGTGGAATTAGATACATTAAAGGTTGAACAAGCAAAATATTTAATTACACAAAATCCAAGCCCATTAAAAAGTGTACAAAGAATTGAAAATCGGGAAAGTAATTTATGGGAGAGAACACCTGAAAGTCCAGACTTTTTAGATATTCGTATTGGTACAGGAGAAAGACCATTTCTTGTAGAATTGAAGGTGCCTGAACAGAAAGGTTATGAAGAAAATCCATTAGTTACAGAAGCGCAAAATGTGAAAAGGGATTTCAATACGATACCAAATGGACACATTTCCATTTCTTTGAAAAAAAACGATGTAATTGGTGTAGTTGGAAATAAAGAAGATAGACTAAACTTTATTCGAATTGTAACGACGCAAATTATGACGCATCATGCACCAAATGAAGTGAAAATAGCTGCATTTTATCATGAGAAAGAGAAAAAGCAGTGGGATTGGATGAGGTGGCTTCCTCACGTATGGGATGAACAGAGAAGTATGCGCTTTTTATCTGAAAATCAACAAGATGCACAGAAACTAGCTGAAGTACTATTTACCCCACTTAACATGCGTAGAATCTATAATTCTTCTGCGCAAGCGGATGCAAAAGTTCCTTTAATTCCGATGTATGTTTTTTTCTTATCAGCGAGAGAATTTTTAGAAGATGATCCTTTAACTCCAATGTTACTTAGAGAAGGTGAAAGCGTAGGAGCTTCTACATTTATTTTTGCGGAACAAAAGGAAAGGTTACCGATGGAATGTGATCTTGTAATAAGTTTAAATGGAGAAGATGGTGAGTTAGTAGAAACGTTTTCAAGTTCAGCTGAAAATAGTGGGACAACGCGTGCTAGTTTTAAAGTAGATCGACTTTCATTCGAACGATGTGAACTAGGAGCGCGAAGCATTGCTCCAATTCGAATGAAAAGTTCTACAGCAGCCAACATTCCGAAAGTATTAACATTTTTAGACTTGTTTCAAGCTAAAAACATGGAAGAATTACAAGTGCTAGAGAGATGGAAAGAAAATCGATATCCGACTTCATTACCGGTTCCAATTGGTGTAAGAGAAGGAAGTAAACCTGTTTTTCTAAATATTCACGATAAAATAGAGAAAAAAGGGCATGGTCCGCACGGTCTAATGGCTGGTACAACTGGATCCGGAAAAAGTGAAGTGATTCAGTCTATAATAGCGGCGTTAGCGGCAACCTATCATCCTCATGAGATGGCATTTATGCTTATCGACTATAAAGGTGGTGGAATGTCAAATACATTTGCGGGATTACCGCACATTATTGCATCTATTACGAACTTAGAAGATCCAAATTTAATTGAGCGTGCCAGAATTTCATTAAAAGCAGAATTAGAGCGTCGACAAAAATTATTCATTCAGGCTGGAAATGTTCAGCATTTAGATGAATATTATGAAACAAGCTGGCGTGAAAAAGAACCTTTACCACATTTATTTATTGTTATTGATGAGTTTGCTCAAATGAAAAAGGAACAACCAGAATTTATGGACGAGCTAATTAGTGTCGCTGCAATAGGAAGGACATTAGGAGTTCATTTATTATTAGCAACTCAAAAACCTTCGGGGGTTGTAAATGACAAGATTTGGAGTAACTCGCGTTTTCGAATTTGTTTACGTGTCCAAGATGATGCGGATAGTCGTGAAATGTTAAAGATTCCAGATGCCTCTAAAATCAATGTACCAGGACGAGGGTATCTCCAAGTTGGTAGCAATGAAGTATTGGAATTATTCCAATCAGCATGGAGCGGAGCACCTTATAATCCAGATGAAGAGAAAGTTCTTGATATTGTTGATTTTACAGAAGTTAAGCTCTCGGGTGAAAGAATAAAAGTGAAAAAGCGTCCAAAACCAATGACAAATAGTCCAAAACAACTACAAGCTTTTATTCAATATGTACAGAGCGTATCAGAAAAAGAAAATATTAAAGCATTACCAGGACCTTGGCTGGATCCATTACCGGAAAAATTATTGTTAAAAGAATTTTATGCTATGGAAGATTGGACAATTGCTGAGTGGAATAAATCAAAAGAATATTTACAAGTAACAGTAGGATTAATTGATGATGTTGCAAATCAAGCGCAATTTCCGCTGAAGTTAGATTTACAAGAAGGACATTTAAATATTTATGGTATGCCAGGAACAGGAAAAACAACGATGTTACAAACAATTATTATGTCCCTAGCAGTATCTCATACACCAGAAGAAGTGAATTTTTATATTATTGATTTTGGTCGTATGTTCTTAGATTTTAGAGATTTACCTCATGTAGGCGGGGTTGTACAAGAGGACGAAAATGAAAAAATGAAACGTCTATTCGGATTTTTAAAGAAGGAAATCACGCATAGAAAAGAGAGTTTTTCTAATATCGGTGCAAAGTCATTCTCTATGTATAATCGAATGGTTGGAAAGAAAATTCCTGCTATCGTTGTAATGGTAGATGGTTATATAAGATTTAAAAATGAATTCGAAAAAGAGAATGAAGTATTAGAAATATTATTACGCGAATCAAGCACATATGGCGTGTACTTCTATTTCTCACTTAATCAAACAATTGATATGTTTGATCGTGTTCGTAATAATATACCGATGGCAATTACATTTGAATTGCAAGATAGAGCTGAATATCCTAGTTTAGTTGGTAGACCGAATTTCCCGTTAATTGAAGTTCCTACTGGCCGTGGGTTAATGAAAGGTCAACCACCGGAATTGTTCCAAGCAGCACTACCGTTTATAGGTGAAAGTGAATTAGAATACTCACAGCAATTAAAAACGATTATTCAAAAAATGGGCAGTGAATGGAATGGTGAAAAAGCAAAAGAGATTCCAATGGTTCCTAAAGAAATATTTGTAGAAGATTTAGTTGAGCAATTAGAACCAACTCAAATTTCTGCAGGAGTTGAAACAGACGATATCCGTTTGCAAAATTTTTCATTGGACGAAATGAATCATATATTTATCGGTGGAAGAATAGAAGGTGGAAAAACATCATTATTACAAACACTTCTTTTCACTACTACATACCAATACTCTCCAGAAAAGGTTGAGCTATACTTAGTAGACCTTGGTGAAAGACCTACTGGCATATTAGCTCTTGGAGATTTACCTCATGTGAAGAAGAAAGTTACAGATGATATGCAATTAAAAGAAATGTTAGATGAATTGTTAGAGCTAATAAATAATAGAGAAGCAGTAGTACCTTCTATAGATCCAAACGTAACAGTGGAGTTTCCATATAAGAAAATAATCATTGCAATTGATGATATTGATCAAATGTTAACTGTATTATCTATTGATTATGAGGCGAAAAATAAAATGGAACTAATAGTTCAAAATTGTAAAAATAAAGGGATTCATTTTTTAACGGCGGCTACAACATCTAGTGTAAATAACTTTTCACATGAAAAATGGTTTGCGGAAATTAGAAAGAGAAGTATTGGTTATTTATTAGGAACGACTCACAATAACGATGTATATTTCTTTAATATGAAACTTCCACATGCTGAAATCGATCAAGAATTATTAAGTGGGGATGGATATTGCATACGTAGAAAGCCAATAAAAATAAAATGTGCATATACACCGTTACATTTACTGCGCACGATGACAGACAAAATTAGTGTGAAATGGTCTGAATTAAAAGTGAAATAATATTAAAATAGGGTTAAATTACTATAAAATAGAATTTTTTTGCAATTTAACTCTTTTAAAATTGTATGAATATAGTTTATAATCTAATTGTTGTATCATTTATGATTTGAAAGGGGAAATTAATAAAATGACAGAAATTAAAATTAGACCAGAAGACCTTGAAAGAATTTCTAATAACTTTAATAACGCAGCTGCGGAAGCGCAAAGTCAAGTTAATAGACTTGAAGGCGATATTAAAAGTTTAGATGGTCAATGGGCTGGGTCAACACAAGCGAAATTCAGAGGGGAATTTGAAAATTCTAAACAAAAAATGCAACAATACATTCCTATTTTAGAAGGAATTTCGAGAGATCTAAAACGTATTGCTGAGAAATTCCGTAGTACAGATAACACATACTAAGAATAGAACAATTGCAAAAGATCAGGAGCTATTGTTCCTGGTCTTTTTTTTGAAAAATTGTTATACGAGAGTAAGGGGATAAAATGGGATTCCGACCAGAAGTAGGAGAAAAAATTAATCTTAATAAAGATGTTTATCGTTTTGAGAAACACCCAGCTGTAATTGGTATTGAGATGCCCTATGGTCAAGAGGGAAGACAAGGAACAGTTTATCAATTACAACAGGAAAATGGTGTAGAACGAATTGCATTAAAAGTTTTTAAGGAACGCTATCGTGAGGAAAAACATCAACTAGCATTTTTGAAACCACTTTCTTCCTTAGTGGGTCTGAAAGTATGTTCGCGCTATATCGTTACTAAAGAAGAACATACATCTGCTATCGAAAAATCAGAAGATCTTGCTAATAGTATTGTAATGCCTTGGATTGAAGGTCCAACTTGGGCTGATATTTTACAAGAACAACGAGTGTTATCAAAAGAACAATGTTTCTTTATTGCAGAAGCATTTCTTACAACACTTAAAATGATGGAGGAAAATGAAGTTGCTCATAATGATTTATCGTCTAGCAACGTACTCGTACCTTTCTTAAGTGAAAATGCAATTGAAGGTCAACACTATATCGAACTTGTTGATGTTGAGCAAATGTATGGCCCAAAAACGAAAAGACCTTCGTTATTGCCAGCAGGTTCAGCGGGTTACGCACCAATGTATTTAAAAAGTGGAGTATGGCAAAAAGAAGCCGATCGATTTGCAGGCGCTATTTTATTGGGAGAAATATTAAGTTGGTGTAGTGAAGAAGTTCGAAATAAAAAATGGACGGATGCAAGCTACTTTAAAACGGAAGAAATGCAGACAGAATGTGGAAGGTATACGTTACTTCAGCAAGTATTACATAATCAATGGAACGGGGAAATTGCAAAATTATTTAAGCAGGCATGGAGTAGTAATTCTTTCGCAGAATGCCCAAGCTTTGCACAGTGGTACGATGTATTTAATAGCGCGAGAGAAAGAATAAAAATTGATGCGGAAAGGCAGTCAGCAGAAGAACACTCTCTTTTTGTATCAAAATGTTTGGAAATTGCAAGATTATTAGAAGAGAGAGGATTTAAACAAGCGGCATTATATGAATATAAAATAATTTTCAATTCACTCAATCCATCAACAGCTCTGCAAAAAGAACTCGCATATATCATTCAAACTATGGAGAGTCAAGAGCCTGAAATAAATAATAAAATGGTCCTACAACATTATTTGGAATTAGCTACTGAATTGGAACGAGAAAACAATGCAGCATTTGCTTGTTTCGTCTATTCACGAATCGTACAATTTCCAAACATTGATCAGGCGTTAAAACAGGAAATTGAAAGCATTATTAAAGAGATAGAAGAAGAGCAAGGAACACAGTCGCAGCAAGAAGTAGCAGCTACAATTACAGTGCCAAATAGCATTCTACAGAGCCGAAAACAAACGAAAAAACAAGTGGAATATGATATAGATGATGAGATTTTAAATGCAAAAGCATCCAATCAACCACTTACAGTAGCGCATGAACAAAGTGAACCGTCACCTTTTTCTAAATGGTGGAAAAAGAATAAAAAACGGATTTTGATTATTGGCTCAACTGCAGTTGTTGTAATAGGTGGTTCGACGTTGTTTTATTTCTACACAACAAATGCTAAATATCAAAAGTTTATGGAACAAGCACGACAAGCTTATGATGATAAAAAATATACAAAAGCAGAAGAAGCTGTTGGACAGGCAATTGCTGTGAAGGGGAAAGACGAGGCATATCTCCAATTAGCAACGATTTACGTTGCTGAAGGAAAAAATAAAATTGCAATCGATTATATTACAAAACTAATAAAAGATAGAGAAATCGATAAAGAAAATAATGAAGCTGCTTATCTATTAGCTTCAGCGAATTTCCGCATTGGAAAATATCAAGAAGCAGTGCAAAATTTTGAACAAGCGCTAGCGAATAATGCAAAAGGAATTGAAGCATACAAAAAAGATGCGATGCGAGATTTAGCTGTAAGTCATATGAAAATGAAAGAATTTGAAAAAGCGGAAGATGTTATTGTCAAAATGAGTACGAAGACAAATGAAGATAAAGCAATTGTTTCGTATTTAAAAGGTCAATTATCAACCGCAACGGTACAGTTAGATAAAGCAGAATCTTTCTTTAAAGAAGCTATTATGCAAGATTCAAAGAATGCCATATATACAATTGAACTTTCAAATTTATATGTGCTTTGGAATAAAACAAATCTAATTGATAGTGCGAAGAAAGAAATGAATTATCAACAAGCATCTCACATTTTACAAGTAGCGATTCAAAAAGATATGAAAAATATTGAGTTGTTAAATCAACTAGGAATTGTGTATTACGAAGCGGGTCAATTTTATGAAACGCGAGATGGTGCAAAGAGTACTGCTGCATATCAGCAAGCGTTAGAAGCTTACAATAGAGTTGTCAGCAGTGGAACACGCGACATAAATACGCTTGTAAATATAGGGATTTTATACGATAAAGTGGGACAAGGGAATGAAGCAGAGAAGCTTTTCACAGAAGCATACGCACAAAACGATGAAAATCCACATGTGAATTTTGCATTCGGGATGTTTAAAATTAAACAGAAAAAATACGAGGAAGCAAGTCGTTTCTTAAGAAAAACAGTGCAAGCAAATGAAAATGAATCCGAAGTAAGAGCTGCGCAAGAAAAACTAACAGAAATGAAAACAAACGGTTGGATTCAATAAAGATAGGAAAAGGGGAAAAGGACATGGAGGAAAACAATAATAACTTAGGGAAAAAAGTCGCTATATCCGTAATGTCGGTAGCATTACTAGGAACATCAGGATACCTTGTGTATGACAAAGGTTTTAAGACAGCAGGAAAAGAACAAGTAAAACTAGCAAGTAATACAGAAGAGAAAAAAGATGATCGTATTACAGGGGGCGATTTACAGTCTATGTTCCCAAATTTAGTTGCTGATCCTGCAAAAAAAGATGAAAAACCCGGTGAAAAACCAACTATTAATTTAGCAGACTTAATTGGGAATAATAAATCACCAATTACGCCAGTAACATATAAACCAGATGAAGTATCGGTGGAAAAGAAAGATCCACAAATCAAATTATCGGATGCACCAACTCCACAGAAATTAGATTTACCAACTAATATGGTTGGACCTGTGGCAGAGCCAAGTAAAAATAATGATAATGCTCAATTACCTACATCTACTGTAGAACCACCAAAAACTAATACTGAAACAGGAGGAACTGAAACAGAAAAACCAAAACCAGAACCAGACCCAGGACCAAAACCAGACCCAGACCCAAAACCAGATCCAGAACCAGACCCAAAACCAGATCCAAAACCAGACCCAGAACCAAAACCAGATCCAGACCCAAAACCAGACCCAAAACCAGATCCAGAACCAACACACCCAACAATTACAGTATCACCAAAAACGGGTGACATTTTAGTTGAGTGGTACGCTGGAAATGGAAAATACTACTCATCTGTTTTCTTTAATGATTTTTATACGAGTCAAAAAGAACTGGATGAAAATGCATTAAATAATTTAACGAACTACTATAGCAAAAAAGAAGACTGGACGCTCGTTAGCCAATTGAATACACCATCAAAATCAAAATCGATAGCTGAACATAAGCTAGCATTAGATAATGTAGAACAAATTCTTACAAGTGGTGAATATTCAAATGAGAGAGCACTATTCTATTTACGTAATCAAATGAATGTACTAAATGAATCGGTTACTACACAAGAAGAGCTACAAAGATATTTAAGTGAAAATAAGAAGGATTATATTAAATCTGTAGCAGAAAAAGTTTATCAAACAGCAACAGAAGAAAAAAGAGAGTGGTCAAATACAGGGGATGTAGCATCTTTAGAACAAGCGTTAAGTAAATTTTATTTAGTTACATCAGTATTTGAAAGTGTGGATCCTACATTAGTAGAAAAAGCGAATCAAGATGTAGAAGATATTTTCAACAAGCTATTACAAGAAGAATTAAAGAACCTTAATATCCAAACATCAGTAGTGCTGTCTGCAACTGAGGCAAAGGGAAAAACAAGCCGCGTAAAAGAAAATACTAGCAGTAATGAAGGAACAGCAGTTACAGAAGATAATAAGGCAACAAGTACAACAACTGAGAAACACCAAAAAGATGAAAAGACTGAAGGTGCCAAAAATAACGAGAAAACAAGTAATATCGATTCAAGTACTCAAAAAGTACAAGTGAAATCTGAACCATTTAGTCAAGAAATCGAGCAAATAGAAACATATTTAAATCCAGTGAATCCTCAATATGAAAATGCTTTACTATTAGCAAATCAGTGTATTGACGGTGCAACAGGAGAACAAAAAGAAAAATTAGAAAAGCAATTTAGTGCGGCTGTAGAGGGACTTCGTGGACAAATTAAAGATTCTAATTTCAAAGTCGAAGATGCTATAAATAAAGCGAATTTATTAGCAAATACGGCAAGAGTAGAAAAATCTGTTCAAGATGAATCTCATCAGTTATTAATGCCGTTAATGTTTGAAAGAAAAGCAAACGATGCTGCAAATAATGGAGAATATTATACAGCGGTATTAAATATTGCAAATGCAATTCGTACAAAGCACCCATTGGAACGCTCAAGAGAAGAAATGGTTAATTATGCGAATAAATTATGGACAGATACAGAAAATGAATGGAATAAAATGAATGGAACGACAGGATGGCAAAGTGAAGTAAGTAAAAACTTATTACCATCATACACATTACTTGCACAGTTAAAGGATATTGATAAAACGATTGGCCAAATTAGTGGTATGAATATGATTGATAATGCATCCAAAAAAATGGAGGGAATTCAACTTATTCAGTTAGCAGGTGATGAAGCAAATAAAGAAGGGCAAACGAGCCTTTATAATGCTTTACATTATTATGGTCAAGCAGCTTCTCGTGGTGTTGTTGACAAAACAGGATTTTCTAATGTTGCTAGTCTTGTAATTAAAGAAGCAAAACAGTTAGAAAAAACGCAATATAAATCAGCGTTAAACAACTATCAAATTTTATATAAAACACCAGGTATTGAAGAATTAGGAATTAAAGAGGGGGTAAAAGCGGCAATTGAGTATTTGAGTACATTTGAAGCTGCAAAGGCAAGCGGGAATAAAGATACGATTGAAGATTTAGCTTCAGCAATTGAATTAACTTATCGTTCTATGGAATTAGGATATCCAGAAGCAGATGCAAAAGAATGGATGAATATGGTAGCTCTAAAAATGTTTAATAAAGGTGCAGGATATATGTCCGCAACTGACACGAATAATGCATATAAATGTTTTGAATTTTTAAGTCGTGATAAATATGCAAATGCTATTAATGGAGAAATAACGAAACAAGCAAAAGTGGAGGTAGATAAAATTAAATCTATGAACGTTAAAAAATAATTAGATTTAACATTCGCCATCTTACCTTGAGTAAGATGGCGAAATTATTTCGTATAAGGAGTAAATATTAATGAGTTTAGTAGAATTTTAAATTTTACTAAACTCATTAATTATTCATTAAAGCCACACTATGCATAATAAAGAATTTGAAAGGTGGAAAAAAGATGATTAGCAATTTAAAAAGGGAAGCATTAGCCTCATTGAAAGGCCGATGGGGATTAGGGGTAGGTTCAACGTTTCTTAATTATCTCATTCCCGTAGCAAGTATGTATATCATTGGTATAGTAGTATTTCTAATTTTTGGTTTGTTTATAGATGTTATAGGACCTGAGAACTTTGTATATTATTCATATGGCGAACCTCAAATTAATTTTGGATTAATTTTATCTCAAATTATTGTATGGGTTATTATTTCTATTCTTTATATTGTTGTACAGAGTGTTATGAGTTACGGCTATTATACAATCACATTAGGTTTAGCGAAAAATGAATCTACCACAATAGGTGATCTGTTTGCGGGTTTCAATTCAAAGAATATATTTAGAGCTATGAAACTAGGTATCTTACAAACAATATTTATTAGCTTATGGAGTCTTTTGTTCATAGTTCCAGGTATTATTAAATTTTTCTCTTATTCTATGGCTTACTACATTATGTTAGAGGATCCAGAATGTACAGCAAGTGAGGCAATTAAAAAAAGTAAAATGATGATGAAAGGACATAAGTTAGATTTATTTATCACTTGGCTAAGTTTCATTGGATGGTTTATTTTAGGTTCATTGGTGGGAATATTTACCCTAAATCTCCCATATCTTTGGATTTCGCCATATTATACTACTACAGTATCGCATTTCTACCTAAATCTAGTAAATAGAACTAATAATACAAATGAAGTACCAGTAATCAATATTCAAAAATAACGGATTTAACATTCGCCATCTTACTTTAAGTAAGGTGGCGAAATTATTTCACATAAAGAGTGAAGTTCAATGAGTTTACTAGAAATTTGTCCATTAGATGAGGTGTTAGTGGAAGCTTTATAGAATGAAGAAAAAAGATTTCGTTTTTATGAAATATTACAGAAATCAAATTTGCACGTTGTTGCAGATGACTGGAGACTTTTAGGAAGAATACTCAAGATTTAAGGATTGAGTTTAAAATATATGAATCTTAGGTAGTTTGAATTGGAGATGTAATATGAAAGCGAATAAAGCATTTGAGCGCGTATGTAATCTAATATCTGAAAAGTATTTAGATAATGGTTGGAAATATTCTAAGTCGGGTCATTGGATGAGTAAAAAAGATAAAAATTTCATTTATAAGGTATCCTTTTATACAAGTTGGAATAATATATCTGATAAAAATGTAGTATTTTATGGTGAATGCGCAATTCTTCCTTTAAAATCTAAAGATAAAATATTTCATATTAATACACGTCAGTACAATCTACCAAGCAATCAGTTATATTGGAACATAGCAAATGAGGAAGAGTGGGAGCGGACAGTTAACGAATTCATCAATTGGTTAAATAGTGTATTTATGCCAATTGTAGAAAGGTGCACAAATGATTTGAACAACTTTGTAAAAGAGGTTGTTGAAAGGGGTTTTTATCCTCAAAAGGGTTATATGGTAGATATTAATTTTATATTAAAGCACGGGTCACGTGAATTGGCAGAGGAAGCTATCAAAAGATACTATGACAGTTTGGAAGAGTCAATAAAAAAAGAATTTAAAGATAACTATGAAAGTATGGTGTATGGTAATGAAGCAGTTAGTGCATATGGTAATAACATGATGAGGAATTACACCAATTTTAGAACTATCATAGATAATAAAATACTTGTTACTTTATAGTACATCAAATGGTTTGACTTAGTAAGCGATAATTGGTAACCCAATTATCGCTTTTGGTTTTAAATAAGGGTACGGGAAAAGTGTATCCAACGAGACAAATAGATTCAGTAACAGAAGCACATATAATTGATAGAGTGAAAGAAATAAGAGGGAATTTAACAAGTAGGTATAAGAAATCTGGTAATTTTGCTGTTGCAGAAGTGGATGTCAGTGGGATAAGTAAATCTGAATTTTATGCTCAAAGTAGCATAAATGAACTCAAAGGAAATCTTGAGCATAAGGTGCCTGATATTTCTTTACAACCTGAAAATCCAATGTTTAAAGCTACAGAAGCAGTTGGTAAAGAGGGAGAGAGTTATTTAAGGAATACAGATACGGAGTATAAAATACTAAATGATATTGCTTCTAGGCTTGGAGAGAATACACAAGCTACTGGAAAAATTAAGTTATTTACAGAATTGGATATTTGCGACAGTTGCAGTAAAGTCATAGCAGAGTTTGCTACTAAATATAAAAATATTGAATTAGAAGTCATACACAACAATGGTAATAGAATTATTCCTTAAATTTAATTTTTTTGGAGGGGAAGACTGATGAAAGACTGGGAGTATAATGAATTATTTGATGCGATTCAGGAGACATATGAAGAGTTGTTAGATGAAGACAGGGGATATAGGTATGCTATAGCAAAACTAGCGGGTGAATTTGATAACTTAGGTAAGATAGAAGATATTATTGTTGATACTGCTATTGGAGAAATTGCAATCGGCCATGAGAAAGTTTTTGTTGGGCGCATTGAAGGTATAACAAAGAGATTAAGCATGTTTAATCCACAAGAAGCAGGAGATGAATTAACTTTAGAAGAAATAAAAGACTTATCGAGAAGAATAAATAAAGTAATAGAAGGACTAAAAAATGTAGAGGTTGATTATAATCCTTCAGCAGAATAGTGATATTTATAAAGGATTGATTATATTAGCTGATTAAATAAGAGTAAAAAGCTCATGATAGTTGTATCATCATAGAGTACTGTATACAATGATAGAATAGAAAAAGAAGTACGAGCTTAGGCGAGATGACATTTTATTGGGCGACGAATATAAAACACATGGAATGTATATGAAATAAACGAACTCGTACAAACTCGTAAGTTTTAATGTAGTAGTTGTCATGACATGTAAAAGGTGTCATATTGTTACTATAAAACTTACAAATTTAATGTTACTTAAAAAACATATGAACTTAAAGCACTTGATTGTCTATGAAAGGCAACAAGTGCTTTTTTGTGTTGTAACGTGAAAGTTTAAAAGAGAATAATAATTTTATAAGTGCAATAATTGTTAAATTTTTATAGATTGTAATGGCTATGTACAGTGTATGACGATAGTAGAGGCAAACATAAAGGGTGGTATTATTTTTTGAAATCATCGTAAAGTACGTTTTAACGGGTGATGTAAGAATACATATAATAAGAGGTGGAGTTATGTCTACTACAACGGTAAATAACGCTATTCAACAAAAGGAGTCATCACAACAACAAGATGACGATGATCAAGAAGAAGGTACTGATGACGAAGGATAATAAAAAAGGATTTCTTATTAAATTTTAATATATAGCTTGACAGTTACTAATATAACCGATATACTTCATATTAATTTCAAAAGAAAATATATTCTAAATATTAAAATGTGTTGAATAGGAGTAGTAAGGTCATGTATTTGTACAGAGAGCTATGGGTTGGTGCGACATAGTCAAATGACATCCTGAACTCGCCTAGGAGCAGTAAGGTGGAACGGAATCACATTCTTAGTAAATCTTAACGGTTAACCTTCGATATTAGGTTTGTAATCAAACGATTACTACTAAGGTGGATTCATAATGGAATCAATAAGGGTGGTACCGCGTTAAGTAAATGGCTTAGCGTCTCTTTATATAGAGACGTTGAGCCATTTTTTTATTTTATGGAAATAGAAATGGAGGGTTTATTCGGATTGGTTTACAAAATTTAATTATTTATATAAAGTAATTTGACTAGGAGGAAAATAAGATGAAACAGACGGAGCAATGGACTTCGAAATTAGGTTTTATAATGGCTGCAGCAGGATCAGCAATTGGACTTGGCGCAATATGGAAGTTTCCTTATATCGCTGGGAAGAGTGGGGGAGGGGCATTCTTTTTAATCTTTATATTATTTACTGTATTAATTGGACTACCACTACTTATAGCTGAATTTATGATTGGGCGCAGTACACAGAAACAAGCAGTTGGAGCATTTAAAAGTATCGCACCTAATACAGGATGGCACTGGATTGGACGCCTTGGCGTTGGAACATGTTTTATACTACTTTCGTTTTATAGTGTTGTAGGTGGATGGGTGTTAATTTATTTATTCAGAGGAGTAACGGGACAACTTATTACTCCGGGACAAAATTATGGAGCGTTATTTACTGAAACAATTGGAAATCCCGCTTGGGCGATTATGGGACATTTCGCTTTTATGTTCATTACGATTTGGGTTGTATCAAAGGGTGTACAAAATGGAATTGAAAAAGCAAGTAAATATATGTTGCCAGCATTGTTTGTTTTATTTGTTGCTCTTATTATTCGTTCATTAACACTTGATAATGCAATACAAGGTGTGAAGTTTTTCTTACAACCAGATTTTTCAAAGATTACTTCAGAAAGTATTTTATTCGCGATGGGACAATCATTTTTTGCGATTAGTATCGGGATTTCGATTATGGTTACCTATAGCTCGTATTTAAATAAAAAAGAAAGTTTACCAAAATCAGCAGTTACAATTGTTGGATTGAATTTATTTGTTTCATTATTTGCAGGTCTTGCTATCTTTCCGGCCGTATTTTCATTAGGAATGGAGCCGACAGAAGGACCTGGATTACTATTTATCGTATTACCATCTGTATTTAGTCAAATTCCATTCGGTGGGTTGTTCTTAACAGTATTTCTTGCACTATTTACATTTGCAACATTAACATCGGCATTTTCTCTACTAGAGACAGTTGTTTCAGCATTAGCAAATGGTGAACAAGAAAAAAGAACGAAATTATCATGGATAATCGGTTTCGGCATTTTCTTAGTAGGTATACCATCCGCGTTATCATTTGGAGTATGGAGTGATATTACGATTTTCGGAAAGAATATTTTTGATGCAGTAGACTTCTTATCTAGTAATATACTAATGCCACTTGGTGCACTATTTATTAGTATTTTCGTTTCATTCAAAATGGAAAAGAAGGTACTAGAAGCAGAGTTTTTTGTAGGTGGAAATTATGGAAAGAAAGTATTTATTTGTTGGGCGTTTTTACTTCGATTTATAGCACCACTTGCAATAATCATCGTCTTTTTAAATGTAATAGGGATTATTTAAAATTAAATGTTATAATATTCAGTAAAAAAAGAAGGTGATGGTCATAAAAGCGAATTTGATAGAAGTAGGAAAATATATGAATATTAGAGGGAAAAAACTATACGTTGAAACGCATGGAAATCCTAAAAATAAACCAGTCCTATACTTGCATGGTGGACCAGGAGAAAGTTGCTATGATTTTTCATTTCATCAAGCGGAACGTTTAAAAGATTCTTTATATGTAATAATGATAGATCAAAGAGGTGTTTGTCGCTCAGAAGAAATTACTGAGGACGAAGCTTTTGGATTAAATGATTTGATTGAAGACTGTGAGGAACTAAAAAAAGTATTACAAATTGAGAAATGGTCTGTCATTGGACATTCTTTCGGTGGATATTTAGCATTGTTATATGCGTCGATATATCCAAGTTCAATAGAGAAAATCATATTTGAAGCGCCAACTTTCGATTTTGCATTAACAAGTAGAGCTTTGTTACAAAAGACAGGGTATTTATTAAAAAAGTATGGAAAAGAAGTAGTAGCAGAAGAGTCTCTTGCTTATTCATCTAGCAATGCTAGTTCCGAAGAGTTGTTAGAAGCTTATATAAGACTAAGCAATGAATTAGAAGAAAATAGAATGGAGATTTACAATTATAAGGAAGATGTGACAGACGAGAGTTTGTATAGTGATGAAGAGTGGGAAGTATTTTCAAATCGCTCCAAAATTCATTTTGATAGATTAAAAATAGAAGGAGCAGTTCATACTTCATTATTACAAAAAATAAAAGATATACAAAATCCAATGTTATTAATTGTAGGAAAACATGATGCAGTAACGTGTGAAAAACAAATTGAAATATTTAATAAAGATGCTCAAAATGGGGATTGTATTGTATTCGAAGAGAGTGGTCATACACCGCATTATGAAGAAGCAGATCGATTTGCGGAAATAGTCATTCAGTTTTTGAAATAAAATAGAAAGGGAGCTTCGTATAATGAGAAGCTCCTTTTTTAGATTTTAGGATAAGTGATTGCAATGTTAGGCCATATGTTTTGCCATTTCTTTTTATTAACTCTAGTGTTGTACATATGTAATCGCTCTTTTGTTTCAAGAAAATGAGCTGTTGGCCTCACTTGTAAGGAAAGTACATCTTCAATACCGCATGGGGCCGTTAATATGACGTTGTTTAATTCATCAAGTGTAACTCCTAAAGCAGTTGCTGTTTCAGGAAATTTAGAAATAGCATCAACAGAAGAAGAATACGGTGGCATATTATTCACTACATGCATACGAGCTTGATTTTTTACCGACCAAGGTATAGAAGCATCCATATTTACCAGTGCTTTCTCTAGTGATTGCTCATATACCTCATCTGTATGTAATTGATCAAAATAAATGACATCAATATCTGGTGTAGCCGTTCGTATTTCGTAGTCATGTAAAGTATCCCAAATTTTAGAGCGAACAAATCCGGCGCAAATCCACCAATCTGGTAGCTCTAGTGATTTTGCCATTTGTAATATATCCATCATCCATTCGTCGTTTTCTATTAAGCGAATTATATCTTGCTCTGTTTTTATATTCATTGATAAATCTACCTTTCTAGTAAATTAATGCATCAGTTCAATAATCCATAAAATCCAGTAAGCACCTGGTACAAATAGTAGCTGTGCTAATAATGTACCGAGAAGTCTAGATATCATTAGCCAACCATACATTTTACTCATAGATTCAACGCCATTTTCTGATTGTAAAGCACGTTCTGTTAAAAGTGCAATACGTGGATCGAGTAACACTGTTAATAAAATAGTAGCGAAACCATTCACAAGTCCAGAAGCTGTACTTGCATTTGTTGCATAATCTGGATTTAAAAAAGAAGCGTAAAGGGCTGAAAGAACACCAGCTGTATAAATTGCAGTAGCAAACATGTTAATAAGCATAATACGTTTTGGAATACCACCAATACGTAGTCTATGAATCATTTCTAATTTTGGAAATCGTACATATTTTTTGTATACTTTAATTTTTGAATGTTATTTGTTTTCATCATTCGAATGAAAGAACCGTCTGTTTCAAAGTTTCGAATGACATATCCAAATAGTTTTGTCAAAGTTGGATACAGAATAATCGCAAGCAGTGTACCGACAGAGGCAGATAATAGAACGAGCCGTATAATATGCTCTAAATCAATAGAAGAATCTAGTTTTGCTTCATCGACAATCCCGCCAATTAAAAAGGCTTGTAGTAAGTTAGATGTTCTTGAAATAAGCAGTACCATCCCTACGACGGATAAGGCAACGACAATCTTTTTTAAACGAACACCGGCTAATCGAATACTATAAGAACTTGTTTCGACTGCGTGGATAATAATTGTGAAAGCCAGAATAAATATTAAGGTAATTGACATTTAGTTCACCAGTTTCTATTTAGTTAATTGTAACTTTTTTACTTTATCATATCTATTACATTTTGTAACTGAACGTATGTGACATAGAAGAATAAATTTCCGAAAAGATAAATAATGGTAGTATAGTAAAAGGTAGGCATAAAAAAGCCTTCTATATAATATGTAAATTAAATAGGAGCGGGGGATTAAATTTGTACACAACATTTCTATTTGACCTAGATGGAACATTGACGGATCCGAAAGAAGGAATTATAAATTCAGTATTATATGCATTAAAAAAGGTTGGAATTGAAGAATTACATGTAAGCGAGTTAGATTCATTTATTGGTCCACCCATCCAGCAATCATTCATAGAGAGATACAATATGAATGAAGGAGAAGTAGAACGCGCTGTTTTTTATTTCAGAGAATATTTAAAGCAGCGTGGATTGTTAGAAAATAAGGTATACGATGGTATTCCAAATCTTTTAAAACAATTAAAAGATACCAGAAATCGTTTATTTATAGCAACTTCAAAACCTACTGTATTTGCAAAACAAGTACTAGATCATTTTCAATTAACGGTTTATTTTGAAGATATCATTGGAAGTAATTTAGATGGTACGAGAATAAAAAAAGAAGAAATCATTGCTCATATTTTACAAACAAATGAAGGCCTAAATAAAGAAGAAATTGTTATGATTGGAGATAGAAAGCACGATATAATCGGTGCGAATAATAATGAAATTGCTTCAATCGGCGTTTTATATGGTTATGGTAGTAAAACAGAATTGACTGAAGTTGGTGCGACTCATATAGTAAATGATGTAAAAGAACTACATCATTTTTGTGTAGACAATAGTTTGATAAAGCAGTAAATATAGAGACTAGCAATCCCTTTATAACGTATGACGATGAATTCGTTTATCCCGCGTTAACGGACAGTAAAACTCCCACCTCAAAATTCAGTTGGAGCAAAGAAGTTAGGTGGGGATCAACTGTCCGTAAACGTCCGATTGGTTCAACTAATAATCAGTGGGGGATGAAGAAAACCCCCACTGATTAAAGTTTCACTTTATGTTTAAAGGGATTTTTCATATGTAATCGAATACTTATAATTAGACATTTTTAGCATGAAAAATTTGTATGAATAAGAGGAGGGATGTCAGAAATAAAAGATTAGTAGAAGTTTATCAATAAAAGTTTGAATTTTCAGTTTAAAGGAGGGGTATGATTGGAGCTAGTTATTATATTATTAGCACTTAGTTTACTTATGTTTGTAGCATATAGAGGGTTTTCTGTTATTTTATTTGCACCGATATTTGCATTATTTGCCGTATTTTTGACAGAGCCTAGTTTTGTATTACCTTTCTTTTCGAATATCTTTATGGAGAAAATGGTAGGGTTTATTAAACTATATTTCCCTGTATTTTTACTTGGGGCAATATTTGGGAAAGTAGTAGAAATGTCAGGAATTGCAGACTCGATTGCAAAGACAATTATAGAGTTAGTTGGTGAAAAACGTACAATTTTAGCGATTGTATTAATGGGTGCTATTTTAACGTATAGTGGCGTTAGTGTGTACGTAGTAGTGTTTGCTGTATATCCGTTCGCAGCTAAGCTGTTTCGACAAGCGAATATTCCGAAGCGTTTAATCCCTGGAACGATTGTACTTGGAGCGGTCACGTTTACGATGGATGCGCTACCTGGATCACCACAAATTCAAAACGTAATACCTACAACATTTTTTAAAACGGACATTTATGCTGCACCGATACTGGGTATTGTAGGGGCAATTTTTGTACTGACGTTAGGATTACTATATTTAGAGAGTAGACGTAAGAAGGCGAAGGCGGCAGGAGAAGGGTATTTTGGTTTTAACGATGGGGATACTGAAATGGCAGCTTCTTTGCAAGTAGAACAAAAAGATATGCCGGTGCTTAAAAGCATTGAAATTACAAGAGTTCAGCAAGTGATTGCTTTTATACCACTTATTTTAGTAGGTGTAATGAATAAAGTTTTTACTATTATGATACCGAAGTGGTATCCAGATGGTTTTGATTTTTCTGAAATTGGTATGAAAGCATTTGGAAAAGTAGAATTAAGTGCAGTAGTTGGAATCTGGTCAGTAGAATTAGCACTTATTATAGGTATTGTAACAACGTTATTATTATATTGGAAACGAGTAGTAACAGGATTTCAAGCTGGATTGAATACAAGTATTGGTGGAGCGTTACTTGCAACGATGAATACAGGTGCTGAGTTTGGATTCGGTGGTGTCATCGCAGCACTTCCAGGTTTCGCGATTATGAGAGACGGCATTTCTGCCACATTCACAAATCCTCTAGTGAATGGAGCTGTAACGACGAATATTTTAGCTGGAATTACAGGCTCTGCATCAGGAGGAATGGGAATTGTTTTAAGTGCGATGGGAGATAAGTTTATTGCAGCGGCCAATCAATTTGATATTCCATTAGAAGTAATGCACCGTATCGTGTCAATGGCATCGGGAGGAATGGATACATTACCACATAACGGAGCTATTATTACTATTCTTACAGTAACAGGTTTAACACATAAACAGTCATATAAAGATATTTTTGCCATTACAGTTTTGAAAACGGTTGCCGTATTTTTAGTAATTGCATTCTATACTGCAACAGGAATTTATTAAGTAGATATTTTATAAACTAAAACATTAATTAAGGTAAGAAGGGGTGAAGTACTTGCAAGAAGTTGCTGAGTTTCGTATGCCGAAGTCCGTATTATATGGAAGAAATTCGCTTGAAAAGCTGGGGGAACAATCTAAGAAGTTGGGGAAAAGAGCGTTTATAGTTACGGATACAATTATGGAGAATTTAGGATATGTTGAGAGGTGTATACAACAATTAAATACGAAAGGTATTACTGTTAGTACATATAATAAAGTAAATGCTGAGCCTACAAATATACACGTGTTAGAAGCGTTAACACTTTGTAAAGAAGGAAAGTGTGATTTTATTATTGGTATTGGTGGTGGAAGTTGTATTGATGCAGCGAAAGCAGTTGCGGTGTTATATACAAATGGTGGAGAAGTGGAAGATTATGTCCAAAAAGATATGGAAATAGACAACGATCCGCTACCACTAATTGCAATCCCAACAACTTCTGGTACTGGATCGGAAGTAACAAGTGTAGCAGTAATTACGAATAAACGAACAGATGTAAAAATGATGATGAAGCATCCAAATTTCACACCGCAAGTAGCGATTATTGACCCAATATTAACGCGTTCGGTACCATCTCATATTACAGCAGCAACAGGGATAGATGCATTATGTCATGCAGTCGAAGCATATATTTCTAAAGTTTCACAATCACTTACCGATGTACTTGCACTTTCCGCTATTGAAAGTATTATGAAATATTTACGTATTGCATATGAGGATGGAGAGAATATGGAGGCAAGAGAAGCGATGATGATTGCTTCCTTACAAGCTGGAATCGCATTTTCCAATGCATCTGTTACGTTAGTTCATGGAATGTCAAGGCCGGTAGGAGCGTTATTTCATGTACCACATGGTATATCGAATGCAATACTATTACCTACAGTTTTACAATATACAAAAATTAGTGCAGTAAAAAGACTAGCGGATATTGGACGTTGTTTAAATAAAGATTTGTATTCCTATTGTGATGAAGAAGTAGCCGACTACACGCTGAGGGAAATAAAAAAACTTTGTTTTGATCTTCGTATTCCAAATTTAAAAGAATACGGAATTGGTGAAGTTGAATTTGAAACAGCTATTTCTAAAATGGCATCAGATGCAATTGAAAGTGGAAGTCCAGCAAATAATCCACGTGTGCCATCATATGATGAAATTAAACAGTTGTATCGAGAATGTTTTCATTATCAATATGAAGATTTTATAAAAACATCAAAAAAATAATTTCAGAATATTCTTATAAAATTTCCTTGGAAATAGTTAAAACAAGACTTTATATTATAAACGTAAAGTCTTGTTTTATTGTGTATAATATACATAATAAAATGTTGTGATTAGTTTTAAAAAACAGTATAAGGTGGGTGTTGTGTAATGAAAACAATAGGTTTAATTGGTGGTATGAGTTGGGAATCAACTTCTGAATATTATCGAATCATAAATGAAGAAATAAAAGAGAGATTGGGAGGATTACATTCAGCAAAATGTATGATTAATAGTGTGGACTTTGAAGAGATTGAACGATTCCAGTCTAACGGAGATTGGAATGGAGCAGGAGAAATATTAGGAAATGCGGCATATTCGTTACAGAGGGGAGGAGCAGATTTTATAATTATTTGCACAAATACAATGCATAAAGTAGTTGAGAAAATAAAGGAGAATATTCATATTCCAGTCTTACATATCGCTGATGCAACTGCGAAAGAAATTAAAAGGAAAGATTTTCAAAGGGTTGGTTTGCTTGGAACTAAATATACAATGGAGCAAGACTTTTATAAATTACGCATAGAAGAGAATCGTATAAAAGTAATGGTTCCATCAGAAAAGGATAGAGAAAAGATAAACGAAGTAATATATACAGAATTATGTTTAGGAAAGATAACATCTCAATCTAGAGAATATTATAAAAGAGTTATAGAAGAGCTAGTACAAGAAGGGGCCCAAGGAATTATATTAGGTTGTACAGAAATAGGATTATTAATAAAGCAGGAAGACGTATCAGTTCCGATATTCGACACAACTTATATACATGCAGTTGAAGCAGTTAATTTCGCTTTACGAAATAGATCATAATTATATTATGTAACCTAGTTCGTGTTTGTGGAAAACATTCTGAAAATACTTTATAATGTAAGTGGTTACATTCAAGGGGGAATGCGTATGTTTTCAGTTCAACCAATCGCATTTGTACATAATGAAAGAAAGGAAATAAAAGATGATGAGTGGGGAGAAGTAAGATCCTATATTACTTTAACTGAAATATATACTGAGGAAAGTATACAAGGGATTGAAGATTTTTCTCATATTGAAGTTGTTTTTTATTTTCATAAAGTAACTGATGAACAAATTCAATATTTTGCTAGACATCCTAGAAATAATAATGATTATCCTAAAGTAGGCATTTTTGCACAGCGCGGGAAAAATCGTCCGAATCGCATAGGAGCAACAATTGTAAAGGTGATCAAAAGAGAAGGTAAATCAATTATTGTTGAGGGGTTAGATGCTATTGATGGCACACCTATATTGGATATAAAGCCGATAATGAAAGAGTTTATGCCGAAAGAAGAAATTGTACAGCCTAAATGGGCAACGGATATAATGAGACAGTATTGGAAGGGGAATGGAGTAAAATGAGAATATATGAGGCAACAATTGCAGATTTAGATGGACTAGCATCAGTTTTTAATAACTATCGTATGTTTTATAGACAAGATTCCGATTTAGAAGGAGCAAAAGTATTTTTGCGAAGTCGGATCGAGAGAAAAGAATCCGTTATTTTTGTGGCAGTTGAAGACGGCGAATATATTGGCTTCACACAATTATATCCATCATTTTCTTCCATTTCGATGAAAGAATTATGGATTTTAAATGATTTATTTGTACAAGCAACTAAGCGCGGAGCAGGAACAGGTAAAAAATTATTAGAAGCTGCTAAAGAATTTGCATTAGAAAATGGTGCAAAAGGTGTAAAATTACAAACGGAAATTGATAATTTATCAGCACAGCGATTATATGCTGAAAATGGTTATTTGAGAGATAATCGTTATTTCCATTATGAATTAACGTTTTAAAAAAATATAAGATTAAAAGAGACGTTTTCATTGTGAAAACGTCTCTTTTAATTTGTATTATTGTTGATTTAAAATCCAATTTGTAGCATCTTCAAAGTTTTCTGCAATGTAGTTTGGTTCAATATGTGCCCATTTGTCTCGGTATGTATGTAAAGCATCATATCCAGCGCCTGTTCGAACTAATATCGTTGTCGCATGTACTGTTGCGCCTGCAACGATATCAGTCCAGCGATCACCAATTACAGCGCATTTTTTTAAATCAAGCCCATGTTTTTCAGCTGCTTGCAGCAGCATACCTGTACCTGGTTTACGGCATTCACAACCATCACCGTGTTTATGAGGACATACGTATATATCATCAAAACCGAAGTCTTCTAATTCTTGTGCAAAATCAGCTACAGTTGCTATCCCATCTGCGATACCTGGTTGATTTGTGAAAGAGAAAATTTTTATATTTTGGGCTTTTAGTTTTTGCAGAGCTGCTTTTGTGAAAGGAAATAATGTAAAAGAGCCTGGATAATGTATTGTAGTGTCACCACCAATTGTACCGTCACGATCAATAAAAATAGCTTCGATGTTTGTCATAGTTATAGTCCTTTCCATTTATAAGTAGTTTAAAAATGTTTCACAAATCGATATCCATTCACTTCATATCCTAATTTTTTGTAAAAAGGATGTGCTTCTAATCTTTTTGTTCCACTGACTAGCCATGTGCCTATACAATTATGTGTCTTTGCTAATTGCTCAGCATAATCCATTAATACTTGCCCAATGCCTTTTCGTCGTATTGTAGAATCAACGCTAATAATTGAAATTTCCCCATAACGAGTTACATCTTCTAAATTTTCACGAATACGAAACCCAAGTAATCCACATATGGTTTCTTCTTCCGCATAAACATATAAAAAATCAAAGGGACTCATTTGTACGAATTGCAATCGGTTGTTCATATCTTCATACGAAATAGAGGAACCTTTTAATTCTGTTGTTAAAGAACAAAGTGCATCTATATCGTCTATCGTAGCTTCACGAATTTGAAAAGACATATTATCCACTCCAATTAAATGTAATCAAACATTAAATATTCTATTAAAAAGTATGTATTCCTGCTACGAAAATAAATATTTCATAATGATATATAGATAGTTATATGTTATTCTTTTCCTTGATTGTATTGGAAATGGAAAGAAGGGGAATGTATGTTAGAAGTGAATATTCGCTCTGCCGGATATGATATAGGGGAAAAGACAATTCATGATATTGCCTTTTCAATTGAAAAAGGTGAATTAGTTGCACTTATTGGTGCGAATGGTGCCGGGAAGAGTACGACGATTAAAACGATGCTCGGTTTACTTGTAAATATGAATGGTGAAATATCATTTGGTGAAAAGAAAAATCCTTATGCATACGTGCCGGAACACCCGACATATTATGATTATTTGACGCTTTGGGAACATATCGAACTATTAATGGCTGCTCGCGAGAACGAAGTAGGAAGCTGGGAAAGAAAAGCAGAAGAGTTATTACATATGTTTCGAATGGATAAACATAAACATGAGTATTTATCAAAGTTTTCAAAAGGTATGAAACAAAAATCGATGCTCATTTTGGCATTTTTAACTGAACCAGATTTTTATATCATTGATGAACCTTTTATCGGTTTAGATCCAGTAGCTACGAAAGAGTTTTTAAGTTATTTATATAAAGAAAAAGAACGTGGCGCAGGTATATTACTTTGTACTCACGTATTAGACACAGCTGAAAGAATTTGTGAGAGATTTTTACTCATTTCACAAGGTACATTAGTCGCAGATGGAAATCTAGAATCTATCCAAGCGTTAGTAGAAATGCCAGGGAGTTCATTATTAGACTGCTTTGATGTAATCGTAAGGCGTGAACAGCATGATTAAACAACAATTTTATAAAAGATTGCGTCATGAACTGAGGCGTAAATGGAAGTCCATACGTTCTATAACTGATTGGACAGTTGCGCTATATATTATTATTCCAGCACTTATATTTATGGGGATTTATTATCGTTCACTATGGATAGAAGAATTATCGATGGGAGAGACAGTTTATTTCGGATTAGGTCTATTCGCATTTTATGTGATTACATATTCAAGAGGAGTTCGTTCATTTTTTGAACAAGCAGATAGTTTATTTTTAATTTCGTATCCCGCTCACATGCAAAAGTTAATCCAGTATGGTATGACATATACGTTTATTCGAATAGCTATAACGAATGTAATAGTAGTAGTTACTATGTTACCAGTGTTGATGAAAAGTATCGGAGTGACGAAAATACAAGTCGTATTATTTTGGCTATTTTTTACTGTATTTCGATTTCTGTTGTCGTTATTAACGAGATTTATTCATGTACGTGTGGGGAAACGATGGCTACTGTGGATTATAAAAAATGTAATTTTTTCTATAAGTTTAACCTTTTTTGGATTGAGTCTGTTTCTTATTTATACAAATCCAGTTTATTCTATACTAAGTATCGGTCTAGCAGTTTTTCTAATTATCGGGTTGATAAAAGAAAAATGGAATTATAAAAATTGCTTTTTTAAAGAAGTTGAGAAAGAGAAAGAAGAAAGTATGCGCTGGACGAGTGGGATTATGCAAGTTGGTGGTCATACAGCTAAACCGAGTAGTTCGAATAAAAAACCGTGGATGTTTCCGCGTTCTAAAAAGTTTTTAGGGAAGAAAAAGGAATCTCGTATTGTTGAATCCTTTTTAAAAGAATTTTTCCGTACAAGTAGTGCACGAATATTTTATATTCAAATTGTATGTATAAGCACCGTCAGTATTATTATGAGTCCGAGGTGGATTGCAGCTATTATTCTTGCATTTGCTTTTGTTGGAATTTCTCGTTATGCGCGCGATTATTGGAATGAATTTACGAAAAAAATGTTTCTCCATCTATATTGTGATGAAGGAAAATTATTATTGTTAAGATGGAAGGCCGATCGCTATTTATTACTTCCAGTACTGCTTTTGTATGGAATAGTTATACTTTCTCATTTTGATTTATTACTAGCTGTAATTGCCGGGATTATTTTTATAGTATGGATTGGTTGGATTGTATTTTTACCATAGAAAAAGAGCCGAAAAATGGCTCTTTTTTTAATCTGTTACACATTGATAAAGAAAATATACCAAAACGAGTATGCTTGCGGCGGAATACATGACATCTAAAGTCATCGGATTGCCTCCTCATTGTTGTTGTATTTATATTGTATGAAATCTTACAATTTCATATTCAAGTGAAAAATATGTGAACGTTAACAAAATTGTAAAGTGCAAAAATTACAATCATTTTGTATAATAGAAGGAACAACCGTTATATAAAATATAATGAGTGAAAGGGGAGGGAACATACATGCCAAATTGGTTTAGAAAAACCTTAGTCGCATTAATTACCGTATTTACATTTGGTTTAGTGACGCCTCCTTCCATATTGCTTGATAATGCCAAAGCTGCGGACAAGCCTACGAGCACAGCTGGGCAACAAAATTTGGAGAGTACGTCCTATACATATGAAGAAACGAATGACAGGTTAACCACTGATACTTTTATTACGTACGCAATGCAAGAAGCAGAGAAGCAGTCGATGCAAAAGTTTGGCACTAAAATTGGTCCAGTAATTGAAGATGAGTTTAAAGATGTAATATTACCGAAAATTGAAGAGGCAATTGCTGAGCTTGCAAGTGATGTGCCAGAGGAGTCATTGCAATCATTAGCGATTTCTCAAAGACCAGCTGGCGGAAATAATGAAAAGATTTTTCATGTGTATGACACGAAATCAGGAAATGACTTATTGCGATTTCATGTAAGAAGAGATCATCCACCGCAAGATGGTTATTATTTTAATTTCCACTATCACCGTTTTGATGATGGGTACTCAGGACACCATGAATTAGGGAATATTTATTGGAATACGAATATACCGCCAAAGTGGCTTTCTTAAAAAGAACAAGAGAAAATCTTGTTCTTTTTTATGTATATAGAAGGTTTAGACAACTACGGTGTTGAATAAGATAGGTTTAGAAAAAGAAGCAAAGGGAGTATGGGGATGCAAAAATATATTGTTTTTGACTTTGATGGCACATTAGTAGATTCACAAAATATATTTGTACCAATTTATAATCAAATTGCTGAAAAGCACGGATATAAAACGGTAAGGGAAGAAGAAATTGAGTATTTACGTAAATTAACGATGCCAGAGAGATGTAAACAACTTGATGTACCATTGTATAAACTACCGATATTAGCGCTGGAGTTTTATAAATTGTATCAACCCGCTATAAAAGATCTTATTTTGTTTCATGGGATGAAGGATGTATTAGATGAACTGCATAAAAAAGGATACGGAATTGCCGTTATATCTTCTAACTCAGAAGAGCATATTCGGGCATTTTTACACAATAATGATATAGAAAATATACAAGAGGTATATTGTTCTAAAAATTTGTTCGGTAAAGATAAAATGATAAAAAGATTTTTAAAATCGAAAAAAATAACAGAGAAAGATATGTTATACGTCGGTGACGAACAGCGAGACGTAGCAGCGTGTAAAAAGGCTGGGGTGAATGTAATATGGGTATCTTGGGGATATGATGTTATTGAAACAGTGAAAAAAGATGCACCAGATTACATGGTCAATACACCAATGGAAATTGTGCAAATAGTACAAGGGGCATATTCTTAATATGAATACACTTCAATCAGCTATTCATCATATTGAATTTTGGGTATTGGATTTAGAGGAGTCCATTTCTTTTTAAGATCCGAATGGGTTTATTGTAGAAGTAGCGTATACACCAAATGTAGAAATGTAAGGGGAATAAAAATGAAAACAATTACAGCATGGCAAAACAATATACAGATAGTAAAAGATGCAGTTAATATTGAAGAAATTTCTAAAGGTTTCTCACCTGATAAGAAATATATCATTACGAAAGCGAATAATGAAAAATATTTATTACGGACAGGCGATATAAAAGAGTATGAAAGAAAGAAAATAGAGTTTCAAATTTTAAATGAAATGCAAAAACGTAGTGTGCAAGCTCAAAAACCAATTGAAATGGGTTTATTGGCAGAGGAAGATTTATGCTATGGTATTTTTTCATATTTAGAAGGGGAAGATGCGAAGAAACTATTGCCTACATATACACCAAAAGAACAATATGATATTGGTATAGAAGCAGGAAAAGATTTAGCAAAAATGCATACATATGAAGCTCCTAAGGATATCCTTCCATGGTATGAAAGAGCAATGGAAAAAAATCAAAAATATGTAGAGGCATATAAAACATGTGGAATAAAAATAAAAAATGATGATAAAATCATAAAGTTTATAGACGAAAATGGAATATATTTAAAGAACCGCCCAAATCGATTTCAACACGATGATTTTCATTTAGAGAATATAATTGTACGTGATGCGAAATATGTAGGTGTTGTTGATTTTAATGGTTATGATTGGGGTGACCCACTTCATGATTTCGTAAAAATTGCACTATTTGCAAGAGACATTAGTATTCCGTATTCAATCGGACAAATAGAAGGCTACTTTAATGGGGGAATACCAGAGGAGTTCTGGAACTTATATGCGGTGTACGTTGGCATGACAGTTTTCTCATCAGTTGTGTGGTCCTTACGAGCAGCACCACATATGTTAGAGGATACGTTAGAGCGTCTTACTATCGTTTTAGAAGATCATAAAGACTTTGAGTCATTAAAGCCAATTTGGTTTCAACCAGAGAAGATTAAGATGAAATAGAAAAGGTAGGTGTGATTCACATCTACCTTTATTTTTTACCATTCTTCGTTTTGAAGCAGTTGTAATGCTAATTTTAAATCAACATCTTCTTGTATATGTTCCGGAGTCCACGGGATATGTATATGCGGCTGTATACCAATTCCGGACATTCCTTCGCCTTTATCTATAATAGAGAGCCGTGAAGTAGGGTAATAAAGTGCGAATGTATCAGCCCATTCCATTACCGCTAAATTAGAATAATCATTTAAACCAGCAGTAGGACGACCTATTACTTTTACTTTCAATGATTTTTTTGCAACTTCTACAAAAGAATCACCAGAACTTCCACATGTAACATCTGTTAATATAACTACTCTATTAGGTGATTTTCTCCCGTGTATTTTTAATGATTGAAGTTCTTTTGGTAACTCAGAAGTATCAAATGTAACGAATCCTTTTTTATAATTCTTTTTTAAATCTTGAATAAATATATCAGTGAATAATTTGGAAAGTTCGTCTAAAGAATCGTAATCTTCCATTTTGATGTCTTTCATACGTAAATGAAAGTTTCGTTCTGTATGATTTAATTGCATTGTATCTGAAGGATCTAAAAGGGAGATCTCTTTGTCTTCGAATAAGTAAGGAAGTAATTTAAAAAATGCATCATCACTTCCACCACGATTCAAACGCACATCAATAATTAAGTTCGGAAAAGAATTAAGCTCATTTTTGTGTGAGTCTAATAATTTATTAATCGCTTCAGTATTTGCGAAATCAGTCAAAGTAATTAAGAGTGTGTCTTTATTATGCTGTTTAAATGAATAAATAGGCGTGTATTCATTTTGTTTATACTTTTGTAAAGTAATGGTTTCGATTACGCCATCTTCATTTATAAGTGTACAAGTTGATGATTGTAATAAAACATAATCCCATTTTTCACGTTCATATGTATTCGCATTTAAATATTTCCTATATTTTATTATTAACTCAGGGATTTTCATATTATCTAATGCTAGAATAGACTGCCCTTTTTTCACTCTTATTTCTTGTGAAGTGGATGTAATATATAGGCGGTCTTCGTATCTTTTCACTTGGAAGCCAGCACTGTTAAGTGGTTGATTGTTAGAGTTCATTTTGAAAAACATATGATTATCTTTAAAGTCTAGTAAGTAATCACGTACAATTTCAGTAAATTGTATTGGTGTTAGTTCTCCTTGTTTCTCTAGTTTCTCGACTGTCTGTAAATATGTAGTAGGATCGTCCCATCCTTTCTTATCTATACAACCTGAATAATCGTGATGAGTGATCGAAACAATTTCTTTGAAAATTTCTGTATACACAGCTTTTCCTCCTGGTAATTTAATTAGTTGAATAATAGAATTCTGTATCCTTTACGTATTATCCTTTTTTTGCATAGAGAAAAGGGGAATAGAGGGAAGTGTTATCTTCCCTCTATTAAAATATTTATTTAATTTTCTTAAATACAAGCGGCTGCGTACTTAACATAGCTGGTACATGTAACTGAAGGGATGGGAATTCACCACTTACATTCATTTCATAAGCGAATAATAAACTCATTTTCATTTGGAATAAATCAACTTTTGCAGAGAAGATGTCGTAATGATGATGAGCTAATTGAATATCCATCTCCATAAATTGTACATATAACGAATCATCTCGTTTGTATACTTGTAATGTTCCATATGCAGGATGCTCGAAAGTACCGGTATAATCCTCTAACCTGTGAGAAGGTGTAGTCCCTTCAATTTGTTCAGGAATGGATTCAGTTGCTTCTTTCATCATTTCCTTCATTTTTTCAGTATCTTCTACAGCACGTTTATGCCAATCAATGGATTCTACTTCAAGTAGTTCGTCATAAATTTGATTAGCGAGATAAGTAGGTAGTAATGTGCCTCCAGCATTCGTTAAAATAACAAGGCCTATGTTTTCTGTTGGTATGAATGAAACAAGTGCTGAAAACCCATCAATATTACCGCCATGATGAATTACCTTATTACCACGGTAAGCGCTAATAAACCAACCAAGACCGTAACTATTTAATGGAGATTCCGGAAGTGATAAAACTGGTTGATCTGGAATGGAATTATGTGGTGTATACATTTGTTGTAATAATTCAGAGGAGATTAATTCATGATCTCCAAATTTCCCTTCGTTTAAGTGAAGAAGGACCCAATTTGCCATATCTTCAATTGTAGAATTAATACACCCAGCAGCGCCGACTGTATCGATGTTATGGAATGGAACTTCTTTTAGTTTACCGTCATTTTCAACGTAAGGTAATGCATAATCATCTGTATTTTGTGAGTCTGTAACAGAGAAGTTTGTTTGATCCATATTTAAAGGCTCTAAAATATGTTCTGCAACATATTGTTCCCATGTTTGATTCGTAATGTTTTCTACAATATAACTAATTGTCGCATACATTAAGTTGTTATAAAGAAATGCTGTACGAAACGGAGCATCAAGTGGTAAATATTTTATTTTTTCAACGAGATCTTTTCGAGATAAGGAAGAGCTATACCAAAGAGCCTCATGACGGCTTACACCAGTTCGATGAGAAGCTAAATCTCGTCCGGTAACTTGTGAGCTAGCAAGTAGTTCAGATAAAGAGAAGTTAGGTATATAAGTCTGGACAGGAGTATCCCAATTAAACTTATTTTGTTGTGCTAACAAGCTTAATGAAAGTGTACCAAAAGCTTTCGTTGAGGAACCGATTGCGAACCGAGTATTCGGTGTAACAGCCTCTTTTGTCTCTATATTACGATAGCCAAATCCTTCTGAAATAATGACTTCACCATCTTTTATAACAGCTATAGCAGTGCCAGGAACATTTAAATCCTTCATCATTTTTTCAACCGTTGTTTGTAAAGAAGTCATAACAGGAGTTTCAATTTTAGACATACTTCTAACCTCCAAATATAAATTTTATCCTACCGCACTATACTTTCGGTAATAGAAAATGAAAACCTTTATAAATTTGGAAAGTTAATAATTTTGTAAGAATGAATAAAGTTATTATTTATTTAGAATTTTAATTTTATTATAATTAATTTAAATTAAGATATAGAAAAGATGGTGAAGAAGTGTGCTAACAATAAAGAGAGTGCTTTGCGACAATAAAAAAAATCCGATAGGTATAGATTCAAAAGTTGTTAAAATGAGTTGGCTGCTTGAGTCGAGTAACCGAAATGTAAAACAACTTGCTTATCAATTGCAGGTTGCGAAAGATAGAGATTTTGAAATTATAATGTTTGATTCGCGAAAAGTAGAAACAGATCAAAGTTTACATATACCAATCAATTCATTTTCATACAGAGCGGAAACGCGTTATTTTTATCGGGTAAAGGTATGGGATAATTAAGGAGAAGAATCATCGTGGTCAGAAGTAGCATTTTGGGAGACTGGATTACAAGGGCAAGATAACTGGAGCGGGAACTGGATTGCCGCGAAAAAAGAACGAGCGCAAGTTATGTCCTTTAATAAAAATTTTACTATTAAAAAAGTAGTTAAAAAAGCGCGTTTATATATCACAAGTTTAGGATTATACGAGGTTTCTATAAATGGAGAGCGCATTGGAGATTGTTATTTTACCCCTGGATGGACAAGTTATGATAAGAGAGTACTGTATCAAACGTATGATATAACGCATTTATTAAAGGGTGAGCACAATACTATTTCGGTTCTGCTAGGTAATGGATGGTATAAGGGACCACTTACCATGCATCATGTACGTAATTATTACGGTAGAAGACGTGTGATAATTGCTCAAGTACATATAACGTATGAAGATGGAACGAAAGAAAAAATTGTAACAGACGAAACATGGAAGGTAACTCCAAGCCCAATTTTGTATTCAGAAATTTATGAAGGGGAGGTTTACGACGCTAGGATAGAAGAAAGTAGGCAAGGGCTAGAAGATGTTGAAGTAATTGAGCATTCCAAACAAATAATTGTTGCGCAAGAAAACGAAGCAATTCGTAAAATGAAAATTATTAAACCGATTTCTATTTCAAAACTACCGAATCACGAATGGCTCATTGATATGGGGCAAAATATGGTAGGTTGGGTTCAATTTACAGTCCGTCATGTTTATATTGGCCAAAAGATAGAATTGCATCATGCTGAAATATTGAATAAAGACGGTAGTTTTTACACCGGAAATCTCCGAAAGGCAAAACAAAAAATAGTGTATATAGCAAAAGGAGAAGAAGAGGAAACGTTTGAACCTCATTTTACATATCAAGGCTTTAGGTATGTGAAAATAAGTGGATTAACCCAGCCACCTCAAATAGCAGATTTTGAAGGGGTTGTATTACATACGGATATGGAAAAAGCGACTGAATTTGAAACGTCTAATCCATTAATCAATCAACTTCATCATAATGTGGAATGGTCTCAAAGAGGGAACTTTTTTGATGTGCCAACAGATTGTCCGCAGCGAGATGATCGACTTGGATGGACCGGAGATGCACAAATGTTCATTGGGACAGCTACGCAAATTATGAATGTACAATTATTCTTTAAAAAGTGGCTCCAAGATTTATCATTAGATCAAAATGTTAATGGAGCTGTGCCTTTAGTTATTCCAGATGCTTTTGGGAAAAGAGCGGATTTTGATTTACATACTTCTGGTGGTTGGGGCGATGCAGCAATTATATGCCCGTGGGTTCATTATTTACATTACGGAGATGTATCGATTTTAAAAGAACAATATGACAGTATGAAGAAGTATATAGATTACATACGTTCACAAGGTGAGAACGAGTATTTATGGGATACAGGCTATCATTTAGGGGATTGGCTCGCATTAGATACGAAACCAGATGTATATGAAGGCGGAACAGACAAGCATTTTATTGCGACAGCTTATTATGCCTATTCTACATCGCTTTTACGAAGGATTGCTGAGATTTTAGGTGAAAATACAGATGCTAAATTATATGCAGAGTTACATGGGAATATTGTTCAAGCATTTCAAAATGAATTCGTTACACCAAATGGTAGGTTAATTTCAAATACACAAACAGCTCACATATTAGTACTTCTTTTTGAACTAGTGAAAGATGATGTGAATGAGAAAGTATTTAATCGCTTAATTGAGCTATTAAAAGAAAATAAAAATCATTTAACAACAGGTTTTATAGGAACACCGTATTTGAATTTAATATTAAGCAAGTTTAACCGGCATGACCTTGCTTGTAAGCTTCTATTTTATGAAGATTATCCATCATGGTTATACCAAGTGAAAAAAGGTGCCACAACGATTTGGGAACATTGGGATGGCGTGAAAGAGGATGGAACACTTTGGAATGATAGCATGAATTCTTATAATCATTACGCATATGGCTCTATTGTTGAATGGATATACCGATATATTATTGGATTAGAAATGGATGAGACAAAACCTGCATATAAACATTTTTATGTACAACCACATTTTGATTCGAATATAGAATGGGTTAAAGTAAAACGTGAGACAGCTTATGGAGAAATTAAGATTGAGTGGCGTGTAGAAAAGGAACAAGCCTTTTTATATATTTCTGTACCAGCTAATACAAGCGCTACATTACGGATAGACGAAACAAAATGGAAAGCAGAACATGACGTTGGAAGGGATTTAGGATCAGGTGATTATAAATTTACATTTTGTAAAAATATATTGAAGTAGAATTCTGTTTATATAGAAATATATTTTTATTCATTAGGATTATTTAATTCACTGTTTTTCATGTTATGATAAATTTCATATAAGATTGAAAGAAGGTTTTACTACATATGAAACATGCTGAATATGAATACTTAAATTTATGCCGCCATGTAATGGAGCATGGTACGAAGAAAGAAGATCGTACAGGGACAGGCACTGTATCTGTATTTGGATATCAAATGCGTTTTGATCTAAGTAAAGGTTTTCCTTTATTAACGACAAAGAGAGTGCCGTTTCGCCTTGTAGCAAGTGAACTGCTTTGGTTTATGAAAGGTGATACAAATATTCGTTATTTATTGCAGCATAATAATAATATTTGGAATGAATGGGCATTTAAGAGCTGGGTAGAAAGCGATGAGTATACTGGTCCTGATATGACTGATTTCGGTCTTCGCTCACAACAAGATGAGGAATTTAAAGTGCAGTACGATGAGCAAATGGAATTGTTTAAAAAGAACGTTTTAGAAGATGATGATTTCTCGAATAAATATGGTTATTTAGGAGATGTATACGGAAAGCAGTGGCGTGCCTGGAAAACGACAGCTGGTGAGACGCTTGATCAATTAAAAGATGTAATTGAAATGATTAAAAAAACGCCAGACTCCCGTCGCCTAATTGTTTCTGCCTGGAATCCTGAAGATGTACCAAGTATGGCATTACCACCTTGTCATACGCTATTCCAGTTTTATGTAGCGGATGGCAAACTTTCTTGTCAGTTATATCAAAGAAGTGGTGACATATTCCTTGGAATTCCATTTAATATTGCAAGTTACTCACTACTAACACATTTAATTGCACATGAATGCGGACTTGAAGTGGGAGAATTTGTTCATACAATTGGAGATGCACACATTTATACGAATCATTTTGAGCAAGTGGAAAAGCAATTGGCACGTGAACCACGTCCGTTCCCAAAACTTGCATTAAATCCAGATGTGAAATCTGTGTTTGAATTTGAAATGGAAGATTTAACGATTGAAGGATATGATCCACACCCAGCAATTAAAGCACCGGTTGCAGTGTAATTGTAGAGGAGATGAAAAGATGATAGTTTCATTTATGGTCGCAATGGACGAGAATAGAGTAATTGGTAAAGATAATAATTTACCTTGGCGTTTACCGAGTGAATTACAATATGTAAAGAAAACAACGATGGGTCATTCGCTTATTATGGGAAGAAAAAACTATGAAGCGATTGGTAGACCACTGCCTGGAAGACGTAATATCATTGTAACTCGTAATGAAGGGTATCATGTTGAAGGTTGTGAAGTAGCACATTCTGTAGAAGAAGTGTTTGAGCTATGCAAAAATGAAGAAGAGATTTTTATTTTTGGCGGAGCGCAAATTTATGATCTCTTTTTACCATACGTAGACAAGTTATATATAACAAAAATTCATCATGCATTTGAAGGAGATACATTCTTCCCAGAAATCGATATGGCAAATTGGAAAGAAATTTTTGTTGAAAAAGGGTTAACGGATGAAAAAAATCCGTATACGTACTATTATCATGTATATGAAAAGCAACAATAATAATAGAGGTTGATGTGAATATTCGCATCAATCTTTTTATTTGTATCCATCAATATAGGTTTATAGATGAGATTCGATAGTGCTATAATGAATGGTAGCATGTAAAAATGCTAATATTTTCTAAAGTATTGATGTAGAAAGAGGAGGAGAATCGATTGAGAAAGATATGGGGGATTCTTTTTCTTTGCTTAACATTCATGTTAGTTGGATGTGGTAAAGAAGAAAAACCACAAGAAGCGTTTGATACATATGCAAAAGCATGGAATAAACAAAAATTTGCAGAAATGTATGATCAATTATCAGAAAAGGCAAAAAAAGATATTTCAAAGAAAGATTTCACTGAGAAATATGAAAAAATTTATGCTGGCATTGAAGTGAAAGATTTAAAAGTAGAAACAGGGGAAGTAAAAGAAGATAAAAAAGATGAAGGTCCTGTTCCTTTTAAAGTAAGTATGGATACAGTTGGCGGTAAAATCACTTTTGGTCATGAAGCAAAAATGGTGAAAGAAAAAGATGGAGATAAAGAATCTTGGAAAATAGATTGGACTCCTGATTTTATCTTCCCAGGGATGACAAAAGATAGTAAAGTGCGCATGCAAACGACAGAGCCAAAACGTGGAGAAATATATGACCGCAATGGTAAATATCTTGCGGTAAATGGTAAAGCTTCTGAAATCGGATTGATTCCTGAACAGTTAGGGGATGCTGCTCCGCAAACGAAAGAAACGGTAGCGAAGTTGTTAAATATGTCTGTAGAAGAAATTGATCAAAAACTAGCAGCTAAATGGGTAAAACCAAATTACCTTGTACCAATGGGAATATTGCCTGAAGGAGCAACACAAAATACGTACATAGATTTACCGGGTGTTGCAACAAAACCAGTCAATATTCGTTCATATCCATTAGGAGAAGAAGCAGCACATCTTACTGGCTATATTGGAAAAGTGAATGCTGAAGATTTAAAAACGCTACAAAAAAAAGGCTATCAAGCAGATGATCCAGTAGGTAAAGCTGGTTTAGAGCAAGTACTGGAAGAAAAGCTACGCGGTAAAAAAGGCGGCCGTGTCTTCATAGAAGATGCACAAGGAAAAGAAATTAAAAATTTAGCAAAAACAGATGCTGTTGATGGAGAAAATGTAACTTTAACGATTGACAGTGCAGTTCAAAGCGAAATTTATAATGAAATGAAAAATGAGGTAGGGTCAAGTGCAGCAATTAATCCAAAGACTGGAGAAACACTTGCACTAGTGAGCACACCAGCTTATAACCCAAATACCCTTACAAGAGGGGCGTCAAAAGCGCAACGTGATGCGGTATATAATGATCCGAAAAAACCGATGACGAATCGATTTACACAATTATCAGTTCCAGGATCTGTATTTAAGCCGATTACAGCTGCAATCGGTCTTGAAACGAAAACAATTGATCCAAAAGAAGAGTTAAAAATTGAAGGATTAAAATGGACGAAAGATTCTTCTTGGGGTAATTATTATGTAACACGTGTAAAAGATGCAAATCCAATTGATTTTGATAAGGCAATGAAATACTCGGATAATATTTATTTCGCACAAGAGGCTTTGAAAATCGGAAAAGATAAATTTATGAGTGAAGCGAAAAAGTTCGGATTCGATGAGAAATTACCAATTGAATATGGATTCCCAGCTTCTAAAATCGCAAATGGTGGTATTAAAAATGATATTCAAATGGCAGACACAGGTTATGGACAAGGGCAAGTATTAATGACGCCACTCCATCTAGCGTTAACGTACGCACCAATTGTTAATGATGGAAACATACCTTCTCCATATATTATTAAAACAGATAAGCAACCGAAAGTTTGGAAAGAGAATGTCATTTCAAAAGGAAATCAGGATATATTAAAAACTGCTATGACGAAAGTAATTAATGATCCAGATGGTACTGGGAAAATTGCTAAAATTGATGGAATGACTCTTGCTGGAAAAACAGGTACAGCGGAATTAAAAGTATCAAAAGAGGCCGAAGGAAAAGAACTAGGCTGGTTCGCTGCATTTGATTTAAATTCACCAGATATGGTCATTACAATGATGATTGAAGATGTAAAAGGTAGAGGCGGAAGTAATATTCCAGCTGAAAAAGTGAAACATGTGTTTCAAAAATAGAAAATGATGAAGACTATCTCCATGGAATGTGGAGGTAGTTTTTTGTTTCACCAAAAACATATTGAAAAGATAGTGTTTATTAACTTACGAAAAAAAAGTAGCTATTTTTTATTGACATTGAACATAACTTTTTGTATTATACTTACATAAGGTAAGTTATTTACTTTCGAATTATAAATCTCAAATTAAAGATAAGATGTGTAAAAGGGAGAGAATACAATGACAAAAGTACTATTTATTACAGCAAATCCAAATTCAGCAGAAGGTTCTTTCGGAATGGCAGTAGGAGAAGCTTTCATCGAAGCTTATAAAAACGAACATCCACAAGACGAAGTTGTAACAATTGATTTATTCAACACTACAGTACCAGCAATCGATGCGGATGTATTTGCTGCTTGGGGTAAATTTGCAGCAGGTGAAGGCTTTGAAACTTTAACTGAAGTTCAACAACAAAAAGTTGCAGCAATGAACACAAACTTAGAAACATTTATGCATGCGGATCGTTATGTATTCGTAACTCCAATGTGGAACTTTAGCTATCCACCAGTAGTAAAAGCATACCTAGATAACTTAGCAATCGCAGGTAAAACATTCAAGTATACTGAAAATGGCCCAGTTGGCTTATTAGAAGGCAAAAAAGCACTTCACATTCAAGCAACAGGTGGCGTTTATTCTGAAGGAGCATACGCAGCTGTAGACTTCGGCCGCAATCACTTAAAAACAGTATTAGGATTCATTGGTGTAAATGAAACTGAATACATTGCAGTTGAAGGTATGAATGCAAACCCTGAAAAAGCACCAGAAATTAAAGAAGCAGCAATTGCTAATGCTCGTGAATTAGCAAAACGTTTCTAATATAGAATACTTGAAAATGTCCAAGCACTTGCTGTTTGGACATTTTTTCTTCTTTTTCCTTCGTTTGTCTAGTATAATGAAGGTCGGAATGATAATAGGTGGGGGTTCTGTATGATTCAAACGTTTTTTAAAATCTTTTATTTAATTTTAATCGTAATTGCGATTACACCGAGAATGTGGCGTCTGAAAAGACAAGTAAATACGATGTCGCCACAAGAAAAAGATAATGTTGTGTATAAAACGACAAATTGGTTTGGTAAGAAAATGGTACGTGTAGCTGGTGGGACAGTTGAAGTAAAGGGACTGGAAAATGTTCCAAAAGATAAGCCGGTACTAGTTGTAAGTAATCATCAGAGTAATATGGATATTCCTGTTTTACTAGGTTACTTAAATAAACCAATTGGATTTGTTTCAAAAGCAGAGATTAAGAAGTTTCCAGTTGTACCAACTTGGATGGAACTTATGAATTGTGTATTTATGGTTCGTAATGATCGTCGTCAATCTCTTCAAGCGATTAAAGATGGAATTGGGCTGTTAAAGAACGGGCATTCAATCGTAATCTTCCCAGAAGGGACGAGAAGTAAGGGTGGCGAAATTGGAGAGTTTAAGGCTGGGAGTTTTCACCTTGCAGTAAAATCTGGTGTAGCAATCTTACCTGTAACATTAGATGGGACATATAAAATGTTTGAAGCGAATGGAAACCGTATGAAACCAGCTCATGCAACAGTAACAATTTCTAAGCCGATTACAGCTGAAGAGTATGCGAATATGGATATTAAAGAATTAACGAAGCATACACAGGATGTTATCGCATCACAATTACATAAGTAATAAAAAAAGGTTTCAGCTTAATATAAGCTGAAACCTTTTTTTATGCTGTAGGTAAGACATAAAAGAGTACGCAGAAGAACATCATCGCACTACCACCTAAAACGAAAAGATGCCAAATGGCATGATTGAAAGGTAACTTTTCCCAAAGGAAGAATATAGCCCCTACAGAATATAAAATTCCGCCTGCTAAAAGTAGTGAAAAACCATGTCCAGTTAGATTTTCATAAAGTGGTTTAATAGCAACGATTATGAGCCATCCCATTATGATATAACATAATGTTGATGCCTTAATAAAGCGACGTACAAAGAAAATTTTGAAGATGATACCTCCGAGTGCTAGTGTCCATATAATAGCGAGTAACGTCCAGCCTAATGGTCCGCGAAGCGTAATAAGTAAAAAAGGAGTATATGTGCCAGCGATTAATAAATAAATGGCTGAGTGATCTAGTATAGTAAATAATTTTTCTACTTTTGGATGATGAATGCTATGTAACAAGGTCGAAAACAAGTACAGTAAAAACATGCTTACACCATAAACCGTAAATGCAACTACAGCAGATGCGGTACCATGCTTAGAGGCATGAATAATTAATATAATTAAGGCAGGGATGCTTAAAATGGCACCGATACCATGTGTAATTGCATTTGCAATTTCTTCTTTCACAAAATGTGTCATTCGTGTCATTTTTTCAGTCATAATGCAAATCCTTTCTACTATCATAAAATAATATGTCACTTCCCTTACCATATCATACACAAGGGCAATAGAAAATGAAATTTGTATAATTGATTATATTTTTGAATTTTTTTGACAAAAGGCAATGGATTTGTTGACGTTTTCAAACTTTTTTGACAAAATAAAATTATGCAATAGTAGGACAAGGAATCTACTAATAAAGGGGATGGAGAAATGTTTTCAAATATTGGCTTTCCAGGATTAATTTTAATTTTAGTAGCTGTACTCATTTTGTTTGGGCCGAAAAAATTGCCGGAAATCGGAAAGGCTTTAGGGGAAACGTTAAAAGAATTCAAAAAATCAACGAAAGAATTGACTGATGATGCATTTCAAGAGAAGGAAAAGAAAGAAAAAATGTAATGAATTTTCCTCGAAATGGATAAATAAAGTGTGGTGAACGAGATGGAAGATCGGGAAATGAGCGTAGTAGAACATATTGTTGAGCTTCGCAAACGAGTAATATATACAGTACTATCCTTTGTCCTATTTTTAATTATCGGATTTACTTTTACGAAGGATATTTATTTTTGGCTAGTAAAAGATTTACCAATGAAATTAACTGTTCTCGGTCCAAGTGATGTATTATGGATTTTTTTCTCGATTGCTACAGTATTTGCTATCGTTTGTACAATTCCTTTTGCTGCTATACAAATTTGGTTATTTGTAAAACCGGGTTTACATCCAAATGAACAAAAAATGACAGTAATGTATATACCGGTATTGTCTATATTATTTATTGCAGGTTTATGTTTTGGATATTTCGTTGTAATGCCGTTTTTATTTCATTTTTTAACTACGATAGGTAATGAAATGTTTAATACGATGTTTACGACAGAAAAGTATTTTCATTTTGTTCTTAATTTAACAGTTCCATTTGCTGTAATTTTTGAATTACCTGTAGTTGTCATGTTTTTAACGAGTATTGGACTGTTAACGGCGGAATTGCTAATAAAAATAAGAAGGTATGCTTACGTAGCATTAATTATCATTGCATCGTGTATATCACCGCCGGATTTTTTATCACATAGTTTAGTAGCGGTACCGCTTATTTGTATTTATGAAATTAGTATCGCTTTATCAAAGATTGTCAGTAAGCGGAAAAAGAAAAGAGAAGAAGAAATACAGTCGAAAAGTGCCTCGTTATAAAGGCACTTTTTTTATTTATTTGTTATACTTTAGACATAAACGTATACAATATATAGAAGAAAAAAATTATAGAATCTCCAAAATTTAGACAAACTTTGCGCTTTGCTAAGTTTATACTAAAATTATTAAGCAATATACGGATAGCGGGATTCCTGTCTGATCGGATATTTAGGATGGAGGATGAATAGAGTATAAATCTTCTAACCAAAAGGACTACAGGGATTGACTAAGGATACTTTTGTATTCATAGAAGTCTCCACTTTAAACAACGTGTTACAGCGTAAAGTAGAGGAAGTTCAAAAATCCAATGAAAAAGAGGATTGATATTGTGATTACGAAAAGTTTTTATTTCACTCATTCAACAGGGGATTGTATTAAAATATTCGAAATCCCTGTCCTACAGGCACAGCATCCATTATCGTTTCTAATTCAGTCTCGTCTTCAATTATTTATTGCAAAAATTCAAAAACAAAAGCACCCAAGATTTTCGTATTCTTTCCGTGAATATTTGCAAAATTGTTTGAAGTGGAATGATTATTTAAATGTATATAAAACAAATACCCTTGAAAAAAATGCATGATACAAAGTATGGACAGGGTTAGTAAACTCTGTCTTTTTCATTTTAGGTATAAAAATATAATTAATTTGGTGAAATTTGTTCGAAATTGTTGAAAGCACAGGGAATGCTAGTATAATAACAAGGAGAGCGTATTGGAAAGGGAAGAATATAATATGCAAAAAATTAAAATTGTAACAGATTCAACTGCAGATTTAACGCAGGATGTAATCGAAAAGTATGGCATTCATGTGCTACCATTATCAATCTCTGTAAATGGACAAACATATTTAGATCGCGTTGATTTACAACCTGATGAATTTATTGAAGAAATGATCAAATCAGAGGAATTACCAAAAACATCACAACCGGCAATGGGTACATTTGTAGAAATGTATGACAAGTTAGGTGAAGATGGAAGTGAAGTACTTTCCATTCATATGACAAGTGGAATGAGTGGTACTGTGGCAACTGCCAATAGTGCTGCATCAATGACCGACACAAAAGTAACAGTTGTTGATTCTCAATTTATTACACATGCTTTAGCATATCAAGTAATAGAAGCTGCAAAAATGGCAAATGAAGGACGCTCACTAGAAGAAATTTTAAAACGTGTAGATGAAGTGAGAAAGAATACTCGTTTATATGTAGTAGTAGATACATTAGAAAATTTAGTGAAGGGTGGGCGTATCGGTAAAGGAAAAGCGTTTATCGGTTCGCTACTCAATATAAAGCCAATTGCTAGCCTTGAAGATGGTGTTTATAACCCTGTAACGAAAGTGCGTAGCCAAGGTCAAATTGTAAAAACGTTAGCTAAGTTATTTGAGGAAGATACAGCTGGAAAAGTTGTAAAAGCTGTTGCAATTCCGCATGCGAAAGCAATTCCTTTAGCTGAAAATGTAAAAGCGGCTGTTGAAAAAGTGAGTGGATTTGCTCAATCAGAAATTTTCTTTACAACGCCTATTATTAGTACTCATACAGGTCCGGGTGCAATCGGATTTATGTATTTAGCAGAGTAATAAAAAAGCTACTTGAAATGAATTTTCAAGTAGCTTTTTTATGTGAATAGAAAGTAAGAAATAAGAAGGGTTATACAGGCACTCCCGCTAATGATATAGCGAGTCTGTAAATATTTATTCATAGAAAACACCCACTGATTAAAGTTTTACTTTATGATTTTCTATAGTATATGTTGGATATAGAAAATAAGTAGTTACGTTATACGTGTAATGTTTCAATTTTTTCATTTACTTGCTTATCGTTTGTTGCGCTATTATAAGTAAAAGTTTGGCCTAAAAAGAGTACATGCAGTTGTTCCCACGGTAACATACGTAAATTCCAATTATTTCGGAGCCTTGTTACTGCCTCGCGAGGTGTTTCATCGGCAAGGGCAAAAGCTCCGTAATGCATCGGTATAAAGTGTGTAGCGTTTAAATCTAAATAAGCTTGCACTGCCTCTTCAGGTGAAACATGAGATACTTTCATAAACCACTCTGGTTCATAAGCGCCAATTGGCATAAGGGCAATATCAATTGAAAAGCGTCTGCCAATTTCTTTGAAACCTTGGAAATAGCCACTGTCACCACAAAAATAAACGGTTTCTTTCGTTGGTTCATTATTAATAATCCATCCCCCCCAGTGAGATGTATTCATATCAAATAAGGATCTTCTCGTCCAGTGCTGGGCCGGTACGAAGTGAAAGGAAACATCATTAATGATCGTATTTTCCCACCAATTATACTCTTCTACACGAGTAAATTTTTTGCGAGTAAATAGTTTTTTCAGTCCAATAGGTACAAGGTATAAAACATCATCATTTAGCTGGCGAAGCGTTGAAAAATCTAAATGGTCATAATGACCGTGTGAAATGAGGACAATATCAATTTTAGGTAGTTCTTGTATAGAAAGACCAGGTTCAGTAAGTCTTGGAACTAATTTTAATTTAGTAGCCCATACTGGATCTGTTAATATATTCAGCCCATTCGTTTGGATAAGGAATGTGGAATGACCAATCCAAGTTACAGACGTCTTTTCAAAGTTGTTTTGTAGGAATTTACTTTGCTTAACAGGTGATTGTTCTACTAAAAAAGAAAAATCCTTTTTATTTTGTTTTCGTTCTTTTCGCCAACGTATAAAGGAACGAATTGATTTTTTTGTACTCACATTATCCATGTTTTCATAACGTTTTGTCATGAACATCACCTCATTTAAAATCGTTGTAATTGTATTGTACCGAAATGTTGTTAAGGACTACAGTGTATAACATGGATGAATGTTTAAGGAATTGTTAAAAAATAGGGGGATGCGTTTACAAAAGTAACAATAAAATTAGTTTTGCAACTTCTATTTAGAGAAATAATAGTAAAAAAATAAATTTTGTCTAGTAATTGGCTTGAAATAAAGAAGTAACATACGTAAATTCGTACGATTTCGTGAACAAATGTAGTAAACAATTTTCTCGTAGTGTTAACTTTTGTTATGATAAACATAACCTATTTAAATTTAGGATAGAGAAAAGAGGTTTATAAATGAAGCGTTATCAAAAAATAATTGGTCTTATGGTTGTATTTTGTCTCTTTGTACTTGCTGGATGTAGTGGATCGGGTTCAAAGCTTCGTAAACCATTGAATTGGGATTTAGAAACTTTCCAATTTACAAATCAAGATGGAAAGTCATTTGGTACAAAAGATTTAAAAGGGAAAGTTTGGGTTGCTGATTTTATGTTCACAAATTGCCAAACAGTTTGTCCGCCAATGACTGCCAATATGGCAAAACTGCAAAAGATGGCCAAAGAAGAGAAATTAGACGTTCAGTTTGTTTCGTTTAGTGTAGATCCAGACCTTGATAAGCCGGAGAATTTGAAGGCTTTCATTCAAAAGTTTACAGAGGATACTAGTAACTGGAATTTATTAACGGGTTATTCATTAGAAGATATTACAAAGTTTTCAAAAGATAATTTCCAATCACTTGTAGATAAACCTGAGGATGGTCAAGTTATACATGGTACATCATTTTATTTAATTGATCAAAACGGAAAAGTAATGAAAAAGTATAGTGGTATTAGTAATACGCCGTACGAAGACATTATACGTGATATGAAGAGATTAGTGGATTAAAAAGAAGGGTGCATAGCACCCTTCTTTTTTTACATTAGTCTATGGATAAAATGTCATGTTGTTGTGGAAGTTTTGGTGCCCGAATTTCTAACACGCCGTTTTGATACGAAGCTTTCGCTGCTTTTTTATTAATTGAGTACGGTAATTTAATCAATCTTGATGCTTCTGAAATGGAACGTTCTCGGCGATAATAGTTATGAGATGTTTCTTCCTCGACCTCTTCAAGTATCTCTTCTTTTACAGAGACTTTTAAGTATTCACTTTGTATTTCAATTTGAATTTGTTCTTTTTGTATACCTGGTAGTTCAGCTGTAACAACGAGTTCTTCACCAACTTCATATAAATCTACGGGGAATGTTAATAAACGATTTCCTTTTTGGAAAAAATGATTTAAATCAGCGATTACATTGCGAAGTGGTGTTTGCTCGAAGAAATCATCAATTTGCTTTAAATAATTGCGAACCGGTGGGCGAGAAGAGTCTTTTTTTTCTTCACTCATGGTATTCCCTCCTAGAAATCAATTTGCAATATCATATGACAAAAGCGGAGAAAGGTGATTGCCTAGTTTTCATGTTTTCATAAAAAATTGTTAAAAATGTGAAATGGAGTGATTTTTTTATAGTTTTTGGTCGCCATATTCAATTGATTATGCTAGTATAAATAGGGTTGATATAGTAGTATATAGACAGAATGAAAACTGAAAGAGGGTAAGAAGTATGTGTGGTTTTGTAGGATGTTTATGTGAAAACCCTAGAGAGTTTTCAGAAACAGAAAAACATCAATTTGAAAATATGAACACGATGATTTTCCACCGTGGTCCAGATGACGAAGGATATTTTCGTGATGAACATGTACAATTTGGCTTCCGCCGTTTAAGCATCATTGACTTAGAGGCAGGACATCAGCCGCTAACTTATGAAAATGATCGATATGTAATTATTTTTAATGGTGAAATTTACAACTATGTAGAATTACGTGAAATGTTACTTGAAAAAGGTGCAACGTTTGCAACACAATCTGATACAGAAGTTATCATTGCATTGTATGCACATATGAAAGAAAAATGTGTAGACTATCTTCGTGGTATGTTTGCATTTATGATTTGGGATCGTGAAGAGAAGAAACTTTTCGGTGCACGTGACCACTTCGGTATTAAACCTTTATACGTCGCACAACAAGGTGATACTACATTCTTCGCATCTGAGAAGAAAAGTATTATGCATGTGATGGAAGATAAAGGCGTTAATCCAACGTCACTACAACATTACTTTACGTACCAATATGGTCCAGAGCCAGAAACATTAACAATTGATGTTAATAAAATCGAGCCTGGTCATTATTTCGTAAAAGAAATCGGTAAAGAGATGGAAATCCATCGCTACTGGAAACCTTATTTCAATGCTTCAAGCGCAACGAAAGAGGAGCATATCCAAGCAATTCGTGATGTGTTGTATGATTCAGTAAAAGTGCATATGCGCAGTGATGTACCAGTAGGTTCATTCTTATCTGGTGGTATCGATTCATCTATTATCGCTTCTATCGCAAGAGAAATGAATCCAAATCTTTTAACATTCTCAATTGGTTTTGAACAACGTGGTTTCAGTGAAGTTGATGTTGCAAAAGAAACTGCTGAGAAATTAGGCGTTAAAAACCATAACGTATTCATTTCAGCGAAAGAGTTTATGGATGAGTTCCCAAAAATCATTTGGCATATGGATGATCCTTTAGCAGATCCAGCAGCTGTACCATTGTACTTCGTTGCAAAAGAAGCACGTAAGCATGTAACAGTTGTTCTTTCAGGTGAAGGTGCAGACGAGCTATTTGGTGGTTATAACATTTATCGTGAGCCAAACTCACTAAAAATGTTCTCTTACATTCCTAGCCCAGGTAAGAGCGTTCTAAAAGCATTAAGTGGTGCTCTTAAAGAAGGATTTAAAGGAAAGAGCTTCCTAGAGCGTGGATGTACGCCAATTGAAGAGCGTTACTATGGAAACGCGAAAATCTTCCGTGAAGAAGAGAAAGTTGAATTAATGAAGTATTACAATGAAAGTGTTAACTATATGGATATCACGAAACCATTGTATAACGAGATTAAAGATTATGATGATGTAAGCAAAATGCAGTACATTGACATGTTCACATGGTTACGCGGTGACATTTTATTAAAAGCTGATAAAATGACAATGGCAAACTCATTAGAACTTCGTGTACCGTTCTTAGATAAAGAAGTATTTGATGTTGCATCTAAAATTCCAACTGAATTTAAGATTGCTAACGGAACTACGAAAGCTATTTTACGTGAAGCGGCACGCGGAATCGTTCCAGATCACGTATTAGATCGTAAAAAACTTGGATTCCCAGTACCAATTCGTCACTGGTTAAAAGACGAAATGCATGATTGGGCTATCAATATTATAAACGAGAGTAAAACAGAGCATTTAATCGACAAACAGTATGTATTAAACTTACTGGAAGCACATTGTGCAGATAAAGGCGATTATAGCCGTAAAATTTGGACTGTACTTGCGTTTATGGTATGGCATCAAATTTATGTTGAGCATAAATACGATACGAATAAGTTCCATGAAGAAACGAAACGTGCGTATAGCTTAGTTTAATTAGAAAAACCTTAAGATCGCATATGGTCTTAAGGTTTTTTTCATAAATAGGACGTATTATTGATACAATAATAGTAAAAGGATGGACAACATATGATTACGTTTGAAAAAGTAACTGTAGATAATGAAAGCGTTGTTAAAGAAATGTTTCGCTCACATAGTTTAACTGAGAATCAAGTACAGTATTGTGTGAAAGTTGATGATACATATATTGGTGTAATAGACTATAGTGTACAAGAGGAGAGTGCAATTTTATCGCAGTTAATTATTCACTTTGATTATCAAAGTTACGGTTATGGGACAAATACGTATTTTACATTTGAAACGATGATGAAAGAAAGAAACGTGAAAGAGATAAAGGTATTACAAACGGAATTAACAGAACAAGCAAAAACTTTCATAGAGAGCTTTGGTTTTAATGAAGAAGATGGAATATATGTGAAGAAAATATAACGATGAGTAGTTGTGCGAGATAAATATAAGGCAGGTGGATATATGACGATGACTTCTGGTCTTGTATTAATTGGAGGGTGTTTTATAGTAGCAGAGCTAATCCATATGTTCATTCGAAAAAGAATGAATAAGAAAAGAAAGCCGTATGAATTACAATATGCCCCTGTGTTTTTCCTTTTATTTTGTATGCTTATTACATTACAAAACATAACGAACTTTCCACCGCTTTTAAATATTTTTTTTAAGTTCGGTTTGCTGTATAGTAGCACTGGAATAGCCCTTTTATTTCTTTTATTTTGCATACGTTATATTCACTATCAATCGTATATATTTATTTTAAATTGGTTAAAGCACAATGATAGAAACCGCCTTACATAAGGCGGTTTTTTTATTTGTAATTGTAATGGTTTTGAAAGTTATACGTATGCTGATTTATTTAATAGTAGTTCCATATATCAAAAAACAACGAGGTGCAATTTGACATGGAATATAAATAAGTGGATAACAAGATACAGATATTTTTGTATATAAAGCTCAAAATTTCATTAAAATTTATAAAAATAATTAGATGATTTAACATATTATCTATTATTAGTATGTGGTACTATATGTTCTTAATCTGTAACGTAAGTAGGTGTATAAATTTGAAATGTTAATCAACTAGTTTATCTTAAGTGCTGACAAATAGCAGGATTAAATTTTGGGGAGGTTTCGTTTTTTTATGTTTAATTTGGATATTTTATTTCTTGAATGGATGACCAGTGTGGAGGGAAGTGTGCTTACAATACTTTTTAAACTTATATCTAGTATTGCAAATGAAACGTTGTATTTAGTCATTATTTCGATTTTATATTGGTGCGTTTCTAAAAGAAAAGCATTTCATATGATTGTTATGCTTTGTTTCTCTGTGTATATAGGGATAGTGGTAAAAGAATTCATGAAAATCCCGCGACCGTATACATACGAAGGAATTCAGGCTTTATATGAAAAATCAGCTGCAGGTTATTCTTTTCCAAGTACACACGTCCAGTTAGCGACAACATTTTGGGGCTCTTTTATGATGTTATGTAAAAAGAGAATCATTTGGATCATTGGAATTATTTTTATAATATTGGTTGCTACTTCTCGTCTATATTTACGTGTACATTGGCTCAGTGATATAATAGGTGCCGTTTTAATTAGTGTCATAGTTGTTTATTTATATACGAAAGTAACAGAGGAATTAAGTGATAGGAAATTTATATTGTTACAACGAATTGTATTGGCAGTTTCACTCATTATGTATTTTATGACTGACCAAATAGATAATTTAAAATTACTTGGAGTTTTGACAGGTTCTACGATTGGTATCATGTTAGAGAATCACTTTATTAAAATGAATGAAAATAATAATTTTAAAATACAAGTAGTAAAAACAGTTTTAGGCCTTAGTTTCATGTTAATGATACAGCTCATACTAAAAAAGTAATACCTGATATGTATTATGTACGTTATGCATTGACTGGAATTACAATTACTTTCTTATGTCCGTTTATGTTTCACATGTTACGGTTAAAAAGTGAATAGCAAATAAGTACAAAAATATTTTGAATAAAAATGAGTTCGAAATTATATATATTGAAAAAGTTTTCTGATATATCTATTGACAATGTATGAGATATACATTAATCTTTAAATGTTAATGAAAATCATTTTCAACTAGGAGGATTTATGACACGCACTAAAAATATTCTTATACTTTGCATTATGTTATTAATGGTCATAATTGCAGGTTGCGGTAAAGAAGAAGAGAAGAAAGATAAAGATACATCAGTAAAGGCAAAAGATTCATATAGTATAAAGCATGCAATGGGCGAAACGACAGTAAATGGTACACCAAAAAGAGTTGTTGTTTTAACGAATGAGGGTGCTGAGGCACTTTTAACTGTTGGAGTAACGCCAGTTGGAACGACAAAACCACGAGCTGGGGATGAATGGTATCCTCATTTAGCGAATGAGTTAAAAGATACGAAAGTAGTAGGAACTGAGCGTGACATTAATTTAGAGGCAGTAATGAAGCTTCAGCCGGATTTAATTATTGGAAATAAAATGCGTCACGAAAAAATATACGAGCAGTTAAAAGAAATCGCGCCAACAGTATATGCTGAAACATTGCGCGGTGATTGGAAAGAAAACTTTACGCTTTATACAAAAGCTGTAAATAAAGAAAAAGAAGGGCAAAATGCTCTTAATGATTATAAAAAGCGTATTGCAGGAATAAAAGAACAATTAGGTGATAAAATTAACTCTAAAGTTTCAATTATTCGCTTCGTCCCAGGTGATGTTCGTATTTATCAAAAAAATTCATTCTCAGGCGTTGTATTAAATGATATTGGATTTAAACGACCACCATTACAAGATAAAGATGAATTTGCGATAAAAGGAATTACAAAAGAACAAATTCCAAATATGGACGGGGACTACTTATTCTATTTCACATCTGATAAAGATGCGGATAAGAATAATGAAGGAAACACGTTAGCGAAAGAATGGACAGAAGATCCGCTCTTTAAGCAGTTACAGGCTTCTAAAGATAATAAAGTATTCGAAGTAGATGAAGTGATTTGGAATACAGCAGGTGGTATTGTAGCTGCAAACCTTATGTTAGATGATATTGAAAAATATTTTTTAAAGTAAATGAATGGTCGAGTACATCACCTTAAATGGGTGATGTACTTTTTTATTTGTGAAAATACAGAAAATTCCTTCTTTTGAGTGTGGATAAGTTGTACAATTAAATCAATTATGGAATAAAGGAGTGGGAATGAATGAAAGCTACTCATAAAGATTGGATTTTGTTTAACGGAAGAATTGTAAATACGAAGGAAGAACAGCCGATGATTCCATTAGAGGAGAGAGGCTTTCAATTTGGTGATGGTATATACGAGGTATTCAGACTATATGATGGGAAGCCACATTTATTAGATCTACATTTGGAACGATTCTTTAATTCTATGGAAGAAATAAAACTAATTCCACCTTTTACTAAGGAGGAGTTAGTGGAAGAGTTGCATCAAATGATTGAAAAAAATCAATTTCAAGAAGATGGGAATGTATATTTGCAAATATCAAGAGGTGCTCAAGCACGTAATCATGTATATGAGTCAAATATGCAACCAACATATTTTGCAAATATTGTTTCGTTTCCAAGACCAATTGCTGCTATGGAACTGGGAATAAAAGTTACGGTAGAAGAGGATATACGGTGGAAGTTTTGTCATATAAAATCTTTAAATCTGCTACCTAATATTATGATTAAAAATAAAATAAACGAACAAGGCTATCAAGAAGCGATATTAGTACGAGATGGAATTGTAACTGAAGGGTGTCATTCAAATTTCTTTATGGTGAAGAATAATAAATTGATTACACATCCGGCTGACAACTTCATTCTACAAGGCATTACACGTCACTTCGTTATTACATTAGCGAAAGAGTTACATATTGAAGTAGAAGAACGAGAATTTTCACTACAAGAAGTATATGAGGCTGATGAGTGCTTCTTTACAGCGACACCACTAGAAATATTCCCAGTCGTTCAAATAGGTGATGAACAGTTTAGAACCGGCGAAAGAGGACCAATTACAAAGAAACTCCAAGTTGCATATGAAGAAAGTATTCGTTTATTTAAAGTTACGAACTAATATTGAAGAAAAAAGCTGGTATTCCTCCAGCTTTTTTTCATGATATAATTCAAACATAGGACAAGATTTGAAAACGTTGTAAAAAGGGGATTTAATGTATGAATTATGAAGATTTTAAAGAAGTAATTCACGGTAGACGAAGTGTTAGGAAGTTCACAGAACAAGAAGTATCCATTAGTGACATAAAAGAAATTATTGATTGTGCTCGTTATGCACCGAGTGATACGAACTCACAAACTTGGGAGTTCTTGGTCATTATGAACCGAGAGAAAATTAAAGAAATTGAGCAAATGACTTGGGATGCATTACATAAACTTGCGGCAAAAGCGGCAGAAAACGGAGAAGAGAAAGCAGGGAAATTACTTACCCGTTCATTTGGACCATATGCAACAGCTTTCTCAGAGGCACCTGTATTAATCGTGTGTTTGGCAACACCATATGAATCAAAATTTCGCGAAAAGATATTTGATCCAATTGCTTTTGTTCCAGATTCAGTTTGGGAAGAAGAAGGAATTAAGAGTAGCTGTTTAGCGGCACAAAACTTAATGTTGGCTGCACATGCGAAAGGGCTGGGTACTTGTCCAATGACAGGACCGGTATTGTTAGCTCAAGATGAACTACGACAATATTTACAAATTGAGTCTGAAAAACAAATAAATATGGTTATTTCACTCGGTTTTCCGAAAGATAAGCCGAAGAAACTTCCAAGAAAAGAAGTAGATGAGATTACAACATTTGTTTTTTAAAGCTTAAAATAAAAAGACATTGAATGAACAATGTCTTTTTATTTTGGACAGGTATGTAATTAATTTGTTGGGCTAAAATGATAGATAAGAGGGAATTACTATTTATTTCATAAAAAAAATTAATGTTCTATTAAGGAAAGTATGATACATTAATCGTGGGCAAGATTCTATTTGTTCATGAAAGTGTTGAAAATAGTCTTAAAATTTAAAAGTTATTTTTGTATAATAAATTATAATGAAATGACAGGGGGGATGAATTTTGAAAAAATTCATAATCACTGGATTGTCTGTATTGTTATTAGCCGGTTGCGGTGCTCCACAAGAAAAAGAGGATGCGCAATCAAAGCAGGAAGAACGAGTTGTAAATGCAAGTAATGAGAATATAGTAGTATTCCCTGAAGGTGCAGTACCAGTTGGTGAAGGAAAAGTAAAAGTTATTACACCAGATGGTACTTCTGAAAACGGCAATATACCAACTGTATTCATCAAAAAGGATACTTTAATTCAACATGTTGAATTAGAGCTTTCTAATTTTCAAAATGATAAAGAAACATTTATATTTGTAGATCAAGTATATGCAGATAAACATCAAGTCACTAGTACAACACAGACAACAGTACAATTAAAAGAAAAGACACTTGAGACAGGTAGTCATACGATTACTGCAGTTCAGTATGAAAACAATGATCCAAAAGGAAAGGTTATTAGTTTAAATCAAGCAACATTCGAAACAAAACCAGCGTCATAAGAAGAATAAAAAGTACATTACTCAAAAAGTAGTGTGCTTTTTTGTTTATACTAGAGGATGTAACAGTGAATAACTTGTTTCGTTTTCTAATACGATTAAGTAGGAAGAAATCACTTGTTTCTACTATGATAGAGAAAGAGGCTGAAGATGTGAATCGGTGTATTCGTATCGTCTTGATTATTTTAACGATGTCAGTCATTTGGTTTATGATCCAAGAGGTGACTCAAATTACGCTCAATTAACAAATTCATGATTTGTTAATAGGAGCTATTTGTTTTACCATTGTTTATCTATCATATGATAAACTCAGGTTAAGGTAAGTTTTACATGAAAAATGTAGGTATTTCATTTGAAATGTCGAATAGTACATACGATGTCGTAATAACAAATTTTCTATTGTTTACTGTGAAACAGGAGAAGGGGAGATAGTGGTTATGAAACGAGCTCTTATTAATATTGATTATACATATGATTTTGTAGCTGAAAAAGGTGCTTTAACATGCGGGAAACCAGGACAAGAAATTGAGAAGGAAATTGTCCATATAACGAAAGAATATATTGAAAATGGGGATTATGTTGTCTTTGCAATCGATAAACACGATGAAAATGATGTATATCATCCAGAATCAAAGTTATTCCCGCCTCATAATATAGCTGGTACAAATGGAAGAGATTTGTTTGGTGAATTACAAGATGTGTACGAAACATATAAAAATGCAGAGAATGTATATTATATGGATAAAACACGATATAGTGCATTTGCAGGAACAAACTTAGAGATGAAGTTAAGAGAAAGAGGAATAGAAGAAGTTCATCTTGTAGGTGTTTGTACTGATATTTGTGTTCTTCACACAGCAGTAGACGCTTATAATAAAGGATTTAAAATTGTTGTTTTTGAAAAGGCGGTTGCATCTTTTAATGAGCAAGGACATGAATTTGCCCTTGGACATTTTAAGTCATGCTTACATGCAGAAGTGAAGTGAAAAAAAGAGGCCTTTAAAAAGGTCTCTTTTTTCGTTTAAATTGAGACGAGGTTTCGCTCGATTAGTTTTTTTATGAACGGACTAATTTTTTCTGGTAACCCATTTAAGTCAAAAAATTGTACATGTAATGATTCTAATCCATCAGCTTTTAACGTACCACCTGTAATATCTTTGCAAAGATATGCGATTGTTATAGAGTAAAATTCATCTCCGTTCGGTAATTTTACAAAAAATTCTTTTCCGGAAAATACGCTTATTAACTGTAAAGAGCCTATTTCAATCCCTGTTTCTTCAAGCACTTCCCGTCTTCCGGCTTCTTCCGTTGATTCGCCAAGTTCAACGAATCCACCAGGGACAGCCCAAATACCACTTCGTCTCTGTTGTAGTAATATTTGTTCTTTTTCATTGAAGACAGCTACAGCAACGCCAGATAAATTGAGTGGTCTTGATCCAATAACTTCTCTTAGTTCTTCGATATAGCCCATTGTTAGTTAACCCCCGCGAGTCAAAATATTTACAAATGAACTATTTGGTATTGTGTTAATATTTTCCTTTTTTGAGATATGTAGCGCAGTCATAAAATAAAGTCGGGTATAAAAAAATTCTAATGTAATCTCCCTTTAGATAATGAAAAAGGGTATATTTATAGAAGAAAGTGTAACAAGTTTTAAGGAAATCAAAAGGTATGACAATAAATTAGTTTTTCATGAAATTTTCATTAGTTAAGGGTGTGGATGGATGAGTTTATTAACGTATACTGAAGAATTTTTTAATTATGTACGTGAGTTTTTACTTTTAAGATTTTTACTATTTGCATTAGTTTTAATCATTATCTCTTTTGTAATCAACCGTATTATTGATTGGTTTTTTAGGAAATCAAGCTTTTTTGATGAAGAGGTAGAGCAAACGATTCAAAGTGTGATTCGATCTATTTTTAGATATATCATTATCATCAGTCTAATCATATATTTAATTAGCCAATTTGTAGATATAAAAAGTATCATTGCAGGTGCAGGGATAGCGGGAGTTGTTATTGGTTTTGCTGCACAACAGATGTTAAAAGATGTTATATTAGGCTTTGCGAGATTAGCGGACAAAGAGTTTCGTGTTGGCGATTTTGTTACTTTTAACGGAACAAATTCAGGAACAATTGAGGAAATTAGTATTCGTTTTATGCAAATTCGTGAATGGTCAGGAAAACTTCTTACGATACCACACGGAGAGATTAGGACGATACAAAATTTTAATAAAGGATGGATGCGCGTAATTGAACGGATTACGGTAAGTTATCAGGAAGATCCTACAAGAGTTAAGGAATTGTTAGAAGAAGTTTGTGTTAATTGTAATGAAAGATTGGCTTCGAATCTTTATAAAGTAGAGGATGAAGCTGTTGAGCCGTTTAAATATGTTGGTGTCACAGATTTAAACCCGAACCTTAAATATGTTGGATATGAATTTTGTATTACAGGTTTAATAAAGCCAGAAGATTATTTTGAAACTTCTAGACAAGTAAGGTTTGAATTAATGTCTATGTTCCATAAGAATCAAGTGCAAATGCCAGCAGCAAATATGGTCGTTACTACTGAAAGTTTACAGCATAACCATGGTGGACAATCTTTATCGGACAGCTAAAATAGAATAGTTTGTTAACAAAAATCTAGCTTCCAACATTGGATAGAAAAATAATAAAATGATTAATTTAAAGAAAGAACTGAAGGAATTCAGTTCTTTCTTATTTGTAGAATTTAGAAATTTCTTAATGTTATAATGATAGATGGTGATGAAAATGAACTTTGAAGAAAAAGAGATGCATCGTTTAGAAGCATTAAAAGCAATTGCAGAATTATTAAATGAAGCAACAGACTTACAAGTCATGTTAGAAAAAGTGTTACATACATTGTTACAAGTTATGAATTTACAAACAGGGTGGATATTCTTTATCGATGAAAGTGGAAAGCACCGTATGCTTGTAGATGAAAACTTACCACCGGCTCTTACATGGAAAGAGAAGAAGCCGATGTGTGAAGGGGACTGCTGGTGTGTAGAGCGTTTTGTGAATGGCAGATTGGAAAAAGCGACAAATATTATTGAATGTAAGCGAATAGAGGATGCGATTGAGTGTAATTGGGGAGAGACAGAAGATGTTACGCATCATGCGACGATTCCACTTAGGTCTGGATCGGAGAAGTTTGGTCTATTAAATGTAGCCTCACCTCAAAAAACACACTTTTCAGAGGAAGAATTGGCATTATTAGAATCGATTGCATTTCAAATAGGAACGACAATACAACGTATTCAGTTAGTAGAGAAAGAACGTAAATACGTAGTGGTAGCTGAAAGAAATCGACTTGCACGTGATTTACATGATTCAGTAAAACAATTGTTATTTTCTATAATGCTAACAGCAAAAGGTACTTTAAATATGACGCAAGATAGAGACTTGCAAGAGATGTTGAGCTATATTGGAGAATTATCACAGGAAGCATTACAAGAAATGACACTTTTAATTTGGCAATTAAGACCGGAAGGATTAGAGAAAGGTTTAGCAGAAGCAATTAAAAATTACGGAAAGTTGTTAGGGATCCACGTGGAAGTTCGAATTGATGGTATGGTTTCAATTGGAGATGAAATAGAAGAAGTTTTATGGCGTATTAGTCAAGAAGCAATACATAATTGTAAAAAACATGCTTCATGTGAAAAGGTAAATGTTCTTTTAAAAATAGAAAATAACCAGTTGTATTTTTACATAGAGGATAACGGAATAGGATTTATACAAGATCACGTAAGAGAGTCAGCGCTCGGTTTAAAAAGTATGAAGGAACGTATTCAGTTAATGAGGGGATCATTTCAAATAAAAACTGAGCTGAAAAAGGGTACAAAAATTGAAATTCAATTGCCGGTTTAAAGGGGAGAAGAAGATTGAAGATTAAATTACTACTAGTTGAGGATCATCATATCGTTCGAAGAGGACTTGTATTCTTTTTAAAAACGAGAGAAGGATTTGAAATAGTTGGGGAAGCAGAAAATGGTGAAGAGGCATTAACATTCATTCAAACGGAAAGACCAGATGTAGTATTAATGGATCTATCAATGCCGAAGATGGATGGTATAGAAGCAACAAAACGGATAAAGCAATATGATAAAACAATAAAGATACTTATATTAAGCAGTTTTTCAGAGCAAGATTATGTTTTACCAGCACTGGAAGCTGGAGCAGATGGTTATCAATTAAAAGAAGTACAACCTGAGCAACTTGTTGCTTCTATCATTGCAGTACATGAAGGAAATGCGAATTTTCATCCGAAAGTAACACCAGCACTATTCGGACGATCAGCAGTTAAGAAAGAAAAAGAGAACCCTTTTTCCATGTTAACAAAAAGAGAGCAAGAAGTACTTCGTGAAATTGCGAAAGGGCGAAGTAATAAAGAAATTGCAGCAGAGCTTCATATTACAGAACAGACTGTGAAAACACACGTTTCAAATGTTTTAGCTAAATTGGAAGTAGATGATCGTACGCAAGCTGCATTATATGCGGTGAAGCACGGGGGAAATAATAAGTATGAATAATTATGTCCCATGTTACGACAGAATACATAGGAGTATTTAAAATTTATCCCGCTATTTGCGGGCTTATAATTAGTGGGAGATGTACAATACTCTCACTGATTAAAGTTTCAATTTATAGTAGTGCTAAATAAAGGTTTTTCTTCTTTCTATAATTAGGTACAATAAAACTACGATGGAAGGGGAAGATATGCTATGCCAGGTACAAGAAGTGGGATTGGAAAGATTCAGGCTTCGTTAAATGGTTTATCACCGAAATTGCGAAGTATTGCCGAACATATATTGAAACATCCACAAGATGTTGTACATAAATCTATTACAGAATTAGCTGAAGTTACGAATAGTTCTGAAGCTACGATATTCCGCTTATGTAAGCACCTCGGTTTTCAAGGGTTTCAAGATTTAAAGATTACATTAGCTCGTGAAATTGTACATACTCCTATGCAAAATATTCATGAAGAAGTATCGGCAGAAGATAGTATGGTAACTGTTGCTAAAAAAGTTTTTCATTCGCATATTACAGGACTGCAAGATACATTGCATTTGTTAAATGATACAGCGCTAGAGCAAGCCGTAAAGGTATTGCAAGATGCAAGTCGTATTGAGTTTTATGGAAATGGTGGTTCTGGTATTATAGCGATGGATGCATATCATAAATTTATGAGAACGGGTATTTCTTGTATTGCTCATACAGATTCACATTTTCAAATTATGGGTGCGGGTTTACTTACTAAAGAAGCAGTGGTAATTGCAATTTCTCATTCTGGTAGCAATAAAGGGTTACTGGAAGCGTTAGAAGTAGCAAAAGCAAGAGGAGCTCGCATTATTGCAATTACGAGCTATCAGAAATCAGCATTAAGTCAACTTGCTAATATTACATTATATACTTCAACACGTGAGACGGAATTCCGTACAGAAGCAAGTTCATCAAGATTAGCACAGTTAAGTTTGTTAGATACTTTATACGTTGGGTTATCGTTACAACGCCAAGAAGAGACATTGCAAAATTTACAAAGTATACGTGAAACAATTTCGATGAAACGAATATAAAAAGTCCTTCAGTTGAAGGGCTTTTTATATTGGTCAATAGTTTGATGATATATAATCTAGGTTTACTCGTTATAATCTTTTTTGAAAATATAATGATAATAATTTCCTATATTAAAAAATCTTTATTTATTACTTCGCATCTTGAATTCTAATAAACGATACATAGATGAAATCTCAGTTTTCCCTTCAAATATAGTAAGAAAACATTTGGTTAATAATTCAAATATTGTTCAATATTTAACAATAAGCTTTTAAAATTACATGTTATGATGAACGTGTAATGATGATTGAACATTTAAATTTGGTGCAATAATTGGCCGAAACAGTGCAGGTAGAAGTTGTGAGATGAACTCATTAAAATTCTAAAACACTAAAGGGGAGATCACATATGAAAGCAGTAGTAGTTAATAAAAATAGTAAAGCAAACATTGAAGTTATTGAAAAGGAATTACGTCCGTTACACTCAGGTGAAGCGCTAGTAGATGTAGAGTATTGTGGAGTTTGTCATACTGATTTACACGTTGCAAATCATGATTTTGGAAACACAGATGGCCGTATTCTTGGTCATGAGGGTGTAGGTATTGTTACGAAAATTGCTGATGATGTAACTTCACTAAAAATAGGTGACCGTGTAAGTATTGCATGGATGTTCCAATCTTGTGGACGTTGTGAATATTGCATAACTGGTAGAGAAACATTTTGCCGTGAAGTTAAGAATGCTGGTTATTCAGTAGATGGTGGTATGGCAGAACAATGTATTGTTACAGCTGATTATGCTGTGAAAGTACCAGAAGGATTAGATCCTGCTCAAGCATCATCAATCACATGTGCGGGCGTAACTACATATAAAGCAATAAAAGTATCAGACATTAAACCTGGTCAACCTATCGTCATCTATGGGTGTGGTGGATTAGGTAACCTAGCTATCCAATATGCTAAAAACGTGTTTGGTGCAAAGGTAATTGCAGTAGATATTAATGACGATAAATTAGCATTAGCAAAAGAGGTTGGTGCGGATATGACTATCAATCCAATTTCTCAAGGTCCTGCTGATAAGATTGTTCAAGATGAGTTTGGTGGTGCTTATGCTGCTGTAGTAACAGCCGTTTCTAAAGTAGCGTTCAATTCAGCAGTTGATGCAGTACGTGCTTGTGGTAAAGTCGTTGCAGTAGGTTTACCAGTAGAAACGATGGATTTAAACATTCCGCGACTTGTACTAGATGGAATTGAAGTAGTTGGTTCTCTAGTCGGTACTCGTAAAGACTTAGAAGAGGCATTCATGTTCGGTGCAGAAGGAAAAGTAGTGCCGGTTGTTCAAACTTGTTCTCTAGATAAAGTACAAAATGTATTCGAAGAAATGGAACAAGGTAGAATTCAAGGACGTATGGTAATCGATTTTAAACAGCATAATTGTGATTGCAAATAATTCATTTTAAATATAAAAAGCATGAGTCTAGCTAAAGACATGTAAAAAAGTTAGACGGCAGAAAGAAGATGATCCCTGCATTCAACAGGAATCATCTTCTTTGCATTCCACTACTATCAATGTCGACTAACGAGAAAGGATTAAAGGTTCACTTTATCTACAAACGAAAAAGAATCTTTACTTTTAACAAATTTTTTATGATTTGGAACGGTTTGAATTGCTACAACTTGCGAATCTCTTGCTTTCAGTGCATCTTGAATCCCGATTGTCATAAGCTTTATAAATAGAATCGTAATAAAGAATGAAACGAGAGTATACAAAATAATCCACCATGAAATATTCATTTCATAACGATTTAATCCAATAAGGCCTGCCCAATCATTAGATAGAGAAACAGGTTTGAGTACTCCGTCATAGAGTTCACGCATTTGTATCCCGCCAATTACAATATCAAGCAACGCTAAATGGATAACGAGTATGAGTGCTTGGACGATATGTTCCATGAATAACACAAATAAGCGATCAAGTAATAAGACTCGTAAGTGTTTTTTGATAATATGAAAACGGCTAGCCCCTAGCAATTGGGAACTTAAAATGTAATCTTGTTTCATAAATTCCTCAACCTCTGAGGATATATATAAAGAAAGTGTAGGCAGAGCGACGAAAATAAGTACGAGTACTTGATAAAAAGCAAATGAAATATTTGGATCTAATCTATCAGCATTTGATACGATTACAATATTAACGGGCGTGATGAGTATAAATGCGATAAATAAAGTAGGAATGTAATAAAAAACTTCTGAGCATGACTGGAAAAATCTCTTGAATTTTGGAGCATATAAACTTAAGAGGATTCCTATACATGTTCCGAATAAAATTCGAAAGAAGCTAATTGCCACGGCTAATAAAATGGTAAATTTTGCTCCTTCTATAATTTGTAAGAAAACAGACTCTCCAAAACGATCAGATCCAAAAGGCGGTATTAACGATGGTGGAAAGGGGGCCTTTCCAAGTAATTCGTTATTGTCATTGTAAAGTAACTGAGGAGGTTTTGGGATGTTATCTTTAAAGAACCAACTATAAATAAAACTAGCTGAAACAAGTATGAATAAATAAGTAAAGCCGATTAAAAAGCGTTTTGATTTCCAAATAGATTTCATAAAGCTGCTCCTTTCAATTGCTTTTGCCATCTATTCATCATGAAAGAGGTTATTTGAAAAATGGCATAAAACGGTAAGATAATCATGACAAGTATAATAAATGCAGCGGGAGGTGAAATAAACGCCTTCTTAAATAAAAATTGAATAATACCTTGCATATTAAAAACAAATTCTAAAATGAATAAGTTAGAAAGTAAGAAAACAAAAATCGTTTTTAAATGGTAGAAGAAGTGGATAGATATATTTTTGAATAAATGAATGCGTAGTATATAACTTGATGAAAGACCTTTTCCATATGCAACCTCTACGTAATGTTTTCCATGTTCTTCTTGTATGTATAACACCATCATCCGAAACATTTGTAATGTAGGTAAGACCGCTAAAGATAAAATAGGGAGTAAATAAGCGCGATTTTCATTAAAAGAAATAATGGTGAAAGGAGCTTCCCAAAATTTCTTAAGTACCCAAATGAAAAATATTTGCAAACAAATCATCATCATCATATCAGGGACAGCTTCTAATATGAACACAATTCGGTTTATCCATTTTTTTATATAATCTTTTGCTAAAAAATAAAAAAATGCCATGCTAGATGAGATAAAGAGCGCAAGCAAAAAGGCCACAAATAATACAATAAATGAATATAGGTAAGGTTCTAAAACAGTTGGAAATAATGGTGTTGTTTTTAAATGACCAAACTTTGGGTCTGATCCTATAACCAACAATGATTCAGGTGAGAAAACCTGTTTTAACATAGTAACGATCTGGTTAAAAAAATAAATTGGTTGAAAGGTGAATCCTTGTTGAGTGATAAATAAATAAGGTAAATTTAATAATAGTAACAGTGATAAAAGAATTGATGAAAGCTTAATTGTGAATTGAGATATTTTATGTAACATTAAATCCCTCCGACATCTTTTTACAACATTATACAATAAAGTCTAAATTATTGTTTTATTTTTCTGAAAAATAAAAATACTATTAGATTTTATAGTATGGAACATATATTTACAAGTTAATAAAGTTATAGTAGGATCCGCGCTCTAAGTTTATTAAGGTAATAGGATGAGTGAACCAAAAACAATTAATAGAGCAAAATGTACAGAATTCTTATTTGGAGAGGTAGCGGCTATGTTACGCGACTTCAGCGCGATAAAGCTAAGCTGATGCAAAGTTAATTTTAGACGAGATGGTTTCTTCTTTTAGGCTACGTGTAGGAAATTTAAAAAACTCCTAGGGATCAATGAATTCCTAGGAGGGCACCTGTGGTTCAACAAAGAGATAATTCTAACAAGTTCTAGAATTATCTCTTTGTTGAAGTTTAATGTTTAAAACCCCATAAGATTCTTTACATGTTTAGCGTTCTGTTTAGATGTTAATTTTTCAAGTAATAAAAATGCAACATCAAAAGCTGTACCTGGATTTGAAGATGTAATAATATTTCCATCTTGAACAATTAAATCATTTTGTACTTTTGCACCGAAATTCTTTAACTGCTCTTTTCGTTTACTCGTTGGATGACTGTATGTGGTAGCTTTTTTATCTATAAGAATTCCACTTTTACCAAGCGCTAATGATGCAACACAAATACTTGCAATAGGCTTCTGTTTGACATGGAAATGTTGAATAACATGTAAGAATTCTTTACTGAATGCATCCCGATAAAAACCAGCTTCTTCAAACCCTCCTGGAATAGCTAGTGCATCAAACTCATCCAATTGAATATTATCAACCGTTTTTTCGGGTATGACAGTAAAATTCCAAGTACAGGTTAATTTATCCCGAAGACCAGCTGTTATGACCTCGGTCGATCCATCACCCTCCCACTTATTCCAGCCTAGTACGTCTGTAAATACACTAGCTTCTACTGCTTCAAATCCGTCAGCTAATAATAATAAAATCTTTTTCATATCGTAAATCGCCTCCTAATATCCTTATTTTATATAAATATAAAAAGCTGATGAATAAGTTAAATAAGGATATTCAATTGTTTGGCTTTATTATATAAAGAATTTAGGTTATTCTATTTTATAAAAAAAGGTTGGATAGTTTATGGATCAAATTGATAAAAAAATCGTGGGGTTATTACAGTCAAATGCAAAAATTTCAATGAAGGATTTAGCTGAAGCAGTTCACTTATCTTCTCCGTCAGTAACTGAGCGAGTAAGGAAGTTAGAGGAGCAACAGATTATTGAAGGTTACCATGCACGTGTTTCTCTAAAAAAAATTAATCGTCCAATTTCTGCACTTATATTGTTTAAATCAACGAATTGTAAATCATTATCTAACTTTTGCTATAATCATCCAGATGTAATTGAGTGTTACAGAGTAGCAGGGGAAATTAGCTATATTGTCAAATTAGCAACGTATTCTGTAGAAAGTTTAGAAAAATTTATTGATGATTCGATGCAATATGGTACGCCATCAACAAATATCGTGTTATCTTCTCATGAAAAAAAGATAATTGCTCCCTTTATTAGTGAAGAATAAAAATACTGGCCTAATCAATTAACTATTGCCTACTTAATAATCTTTTAAAAATATCCCTTATTTTTCGGACTTGTATAAAAAGAAGGGTCACTAATCATTTTTCTTAGCTTGATGGTTATGTAAAGTGACCCTTAAAAATGAATATTGCTTCTCAACTCTTTTTCATGCAAATGAGTAGAACGTAAGGAAGAACTATGTATGTGTTGTTAATGAAAGAAAAAGAGAGTGTGTTGCGAAATGTAACGAATATAACGCAACTTTACCGCGGGGAAAATCTAAATTTAGTATGTAAGTGAAATGGAATGAGGGGGATATATTTTTTGTTATGAAAAAAATTTTCTTTTTAAAACTTGATTAATGAAAAAATATTTTATATACTAATTCATGTAAACGGTTTACTAGATCGTATTTTGCTAGAAACGAAGGGAAGATTCGCATGGAAACAAGGGGGAGAGTAATCGGGATTGATATCGGTACCACAAGTACAAAAACGGTTGTATTTACAGAAAAAGGAAAAGTTGTTGCATCACATGCAGTTGATTATCCAATTATTCAACCGAATGTCGGATGGGCTGAGCAAGATCCTGATGTAATATGTGCTGCTGTATATAAAACTGTAAGCGTTGCCATCCGGAAGGGTAACGTGTTACCAGAGGATATTTCTTCAATCGGTATTAGTACAGCAATGCACGCATTAATTGCAGTAGATAAAAACGGTGCACCATTAACGCGTTCTATCATTTGGGCAGATAATCGAAGTACGAAACAGTCAGAAAAATTATTACAACATATGAATGGTCATGAAATTTATAGACGAACGGGTACACCAATTCATCCGATGTCGCCACTTTCTAAATTATTGTGGATGAAAGAGGAAGAGCCAGAATTATATGCGAGCGCATATAAATTTATTTCCATTAAAGAGTATGTTATGTATCAATTGTTTTCATGTTACGTAGTGGATTATTCAATAGCATCAGCTACTGGGTTATTTAATTTAGAAACATTAAACTGGGATGAAGATGTTTTAACGTTGTTACATATGTCACCAGAACAATTATCAACACCAGTGCCAACTACATATATTTTGTCGGGTATGAAACCGGAATTAGCACAAAAGATGGGTATTCGTGAAGATACGCCAGTTGTTATTGGTGCAAGTGATGGTGTTCTTGCGAATGTGGGCGTTGGGGCAATATCGCCTGGCTCAGCTGCAATTACAATTGGTACAAGTGGTGCGGTTCGAACAATTTCATCAAGTGTTAATACAGATGAAAAAGGAAGAACGTTTTGTTATGCATTAACAGACGAGCACTGGGTGATCGGCGGACCAACGAATAACGGCGGAATATTACTGAGATGGTTACGTGATGAATTTGGTAGCCCAGAGCAAGAAGTAGCAAAAAAACTTGGCATTGATCCGTATGATTTATTAATTAAGTATGCGGAAAGTGTACCAGCTGGAGCGGGTGGATTGCTATTTTTACCGTTTTTATCTGGAGAGCGTGCACCGTACTGGAATGCAAATGCTCGTGGTACATTCTTTGGAATAAACCTTCAGCATAAACGAGAACATTTTATACGTGCAGTCATGGAAGGTGTTTGTATGAGCGTATATTCTGTTGCACTCGCAATCAGGGATTGTACAGGGCCACTTACTGAAATACGCGTTTCAGGAGGTTTTGCGAAATCTGCATTTTGGAGACAAATGTTATCCGATATGATGGGAAAAGAATTGCTTGTTCCTGAAAGTCATGAAGCATCTGCGCTTGGGGCAGCGGCAGTTGCTTTATATGCTGTAGGAAAAATTGATTCTCTTGAAGAGGTAAAGGATTGGATTGATATTGTTCATCATCATGTACCGAATAAAGAAAATACGGCTATATATTTAGAAATGTTTTATATGTATGAACGACTTTACAATCGCTTGAAAGAAGAATTTGATTGTATAGCTGCTTTCCAACGTAAACAATAGGGGGATTGGGAGAAATGGTAGTTGGAATCGTACTAGCGGCAGTTGTCATACTACTTTTACTTATTACAGTAGTAAAATGGCATCCGTTTGTCGCGTTAATTTTAACAGCAATTGGTGTAGGACTAGCAATGGGAATGCCATTGATTGGAACTTCACCAAAAGATCCAGGGATTATCGATTCTATTAAACTAGGGCTTGGTAATACGTTAGGGTTTTTAGCGATAGTATTAGCATTAGGAACGATGCTTGGAAAAATGATGGCCGAATCTGGCGGTGCTGAACGAATTGCTAACACATTAATTGATCGTTTTGGGAAGAAACGTGTTCACTGGGCAATGATGTTCGTTGCATTTTTAGTAGGGATTCCAGTGTTTTTCCAAGTTGGATTTGTACTGTTAATTCCATTAGTATTTACAATTGCGTTAGAAACAGGGGTATCACTTATTACAATTGGTATACCACTAGTAGCAGGTTTATCTGTTGTACACGGACTCGTTCCGCCACATCCAGCAGCGATGGCAGCAGTAGGTATTTTTAAAGCAGATGTAGGGAAGACAATTTTATATGCTTTAATCGTCGGACTTCCAACTGCAATCATTTCAGGTCCGCTTTACGGGAAATGGATTGGTGCTCGTATACATAAAGAAGTACCATTAGATATAGCGGAGCAATTTATTGAAAGAGATAAGAAGAAGGAGCTTCCTAGTTTCGGAAATACATTGTTTACAATTTTACTTCCAGTATTTCTAATGCTAGGTGCATCAATTGCGGAAGTAGCACTAAACAAAACAAGTCAACTTGCACAAGTATTGCACTTTATTGGAGATCCAATCGTCGCGTTATTAATTGCAACGATATACTCTTTCTTTAGTCTTGGTTATGCAAAAGGTTTCTCAAAGGATAAAGTATTACAATTTACAAACGATTGCCTTGGGCCTATTGCGAACATACTGTTAGTTATCGGTGCAGGCGGCGCATTTAATAAAGTATTATTAGATTCTGAAATTGGAACGACAATCGCAGAAATGGCGAAAGAATCTCATATTTCACCGATATTATTAGGCTGGGGAATTGCGGCACTTATCCGAATCGCAACTGGATCGGCAACGGTTTCTATGATGACAGCAGCTGGTATTGTTGCGCCGATTGCAGCAAGTACACCAGGTGTAAATGTTGAACTACTAGCACTTGCAACAGGTGCAGGGTCATTAATTTTATCACATGTAAATGATTCTGGATTTTGGATGATTAAAGAATATTTCGGAATGACTGTGAAAGAAACATTATTAACATGGACTGCAATGGAGACGATATTATCTGTTGTAGCACTTGGACTCATTTCGTTATTAAATATATTTGTATAGAATGGGAGATTGATTAATATGAAACTAGGTTTAATTGGATTAGGAAAAATGGGATTCCCATTAGCAGAACATTTATATGAAGACAAGCATGAAGTAGTGGTATATGACGTTAATAAAGAGCTTGTTGAAAAGGCAGGGGCAATAGGGATTACCGCTCGTCATACATTAAAAGAAATGATTGCTGAACTAGAAGCTCCTCGTAAAATTTGGGTAATGGTACCTGCGGGAGAAGTTGTTGAATCGGTACTAAAAGATGTATATCCATTATTAGAGGAAGGCGATATCGTTATTGAAGGCGGGAATTCATTCTATAAAGATACGTTACGCCGTGCTGAAGAAGCGAAAAGTTTTGGTTTACATTACGTAGATATCGGTACATCAGGCGGTGTAGAAGGAGCTAGATACGGTGCTTGCTTAATGGTTGGTGGAGAAAAAGAAATTTATGATCAATTAGAACCTTTATTTAAAGATTTAGCAGTAGAGAATGGGTATTCTTATGCAGGCCGCGTCGGAAGTGGTCATTTCTTAAAAATGGTTCATAACGGTATTGAATACGGAATGATGCAAGCAATCGCTGAAGGCTTTGAAGTGTTAGATAAAAGTGATTTTGATTTCAATTATGAAGATGTTGCTAAAGTATGGGCAAACGGATCAGTTATCCGCGGTTGGTTAATGGACTTAACTGAAAAGGCATTTGCAGATGATCCTAAACTTGATGGCATTAAAGGTGTGATGAACTCTTCAGGAGAAGGGAAATGGACTGTGGAAACGGCACTTGAACTTCAAGCGGCAGCACCGGTAATCGCAATGTCATTATTTATGCGCTACCGTTCTCAAGAAGATGATACATTCCACGGAAAAGTAGTTTCAGCTCTTCGTAATCAGTTCGGTGGACATGAAGTTGTGAAAAAATAAGGTTGTTTTTAAAAAGAAACTTGTGCATAGGCGCAAGTTTCTTTTTTTATAGTGTAAGAAATCTCTAATTTAAAAATATCAATCAATCATTGTTTATTTGTACTGATTGTATCAAATATATAGTGAAGCATGAAAGATGTCCCAACATAAAAATAAGAATAAATAAAATGAAATTTTCATAAATAGTAAAAGGATGATTATGTCATCAGTGTAGCTATGAAGTGGTGTTACATATGAAAAGAGCGTGTTAATAAAATATGAGGTGGTTAAATGGGAAATGAGCAAGTGAAGAATGCAGGGGAAGAAAAAAAGTTATGTCTTTGTATGATTGTTAAAAACGAGTCTAGAATTATGGAAAGATGTTTAAATGCTACAAAATCAATTGTAGATTTTGTTTCTATTTGTGATACGGGATCAACTGATAATACACCTGAAATTATTGAAAATTGGTGTGAAGAAAATGAAATCCCTGGAACAGTTCATCATGAACCATTTCAAAATTTTGGCTATAACAGAAGTTTAGCAGTTTCATTAGCACAAAAAACATATCCAGAAGCAGATTATTTATTAATATTAGATGCAGATATGATATTAGAAGTTGATCCCGAGTTTGATAAGACTAGTTTAACGGAAGACCACTATCTTACAATGCAATATGATATTCATATTAAGTATTGGCTTACACGCCTTTTGAAAGCTTCTTTACCATGGAAATCTGTCGGTGTTACTCATGAGTATTGGGATATAGATCGTTCCAAAGTTGGTGCGAATTACAATACGAGGGTAGCTAGGTTAGAGACGCTTGTCGTTAACGATCCTGGGGATGGTGGTAGTAAAGCTGATAAATTTGAGAGAGATGAGCGGTTGTTGTTACAAGGATTGAGTGATCCAGAAACAACGCCAGATTTGCATATAAGATATTTATTTTACTTAGCCCAAACTTATTTTCATTTAAGTCAATTTGAAGATTCGATTAAATGGTACAAAAAAAGAGTGGAAGCAGGTGGATGGGTTGAAGAGGTGTTCTATTCGTTATTGCGAATAGGATTTTGTTATGAACAATTAGCAAACCGTTCAGCAAATAAACAATATGAGGTAACAGAAGTGGATGAAAAAGAAAATGCTAAGGCGCAAGAAGAGCAATATACAGCATTAGCTATTCTTTATTTTCAAAAAGCGTGGGAATATAGACCAACTCGGGCTGAGCCATTATACCAACTTGCAAGAATGTATCGATTAAAATCTCAAAATAATATTGCTTTGATGTATGCGTTGCAAGGGAAGGAAATTCCTTTTCCGAAAAATGATCTGCTATTTGTAGATTATCATGTGTATGATTACTTATTTGACTATGAGATTTCTATAAGTGCTTTTTATATACCGCATAAAAAACATTTAGGTGCAGTATCACAAAAATATTTGGAATCGAGAAAAGAAGAGCTACCGTTGCATATAGCAAATATGGTAGAAAGTAATGCGAAATTTTATTAAATACATTGTCGGTTAAAGGAGTAGTGGAGTAATCATGGAATTAATACGATGGGCGCTAGAACTAGGGGAATCCGTGCATGGAAATACGTATGAAGAATTGATGCCACTACTAGATTATTATTATGATCGTGATCATTTAAAAGCGTATTGTATCGCAAATCTCCTTATAGACATGGACGTAGCAGAAGAGCATCGGCAAAAAATCGAATTAAGAAGGTGCATTGCTGCTTATTATGCTGGAATGTATAAAGTAGCAAAAAAACATGCAAGTGAGCTTTTAATTAGATATCCGGATGTGGATTTATATAAAAATAATTTAAGACTAATGGAAGCTTATTTGAATAAAGAATATGATTATTGTCTTTTTATATGCCCAAAGACGTATGGTAGTTTTATAGATGTTGCGCGAGCTTTGAAATGGCGATTGGAGCAGGAGGGAAATACAGCAATTATTTCAGAAACAATACTAGAAAATGTGAAAAATACAATTGTTTTTGGAGCGCATACGTATGCGCATAATCCGAATCTACTACCAAAAAATGCAATTGTTTATAATTTAGAACAGCTATATGAAGGAAGTCCTTATGCGCATCCTCTTTATTTAATGTTATTAAAAGATAAGGAAATTTGGGATTATAGTAAACAAAATATAGAATGGTTAAAACAAAAAGGAGTAGGAAAAGAAATAAAACATGTGGAAATGAACTATGCCCCAACTCTAGAAATAAAAAAAGATGCATTTGATGAAGAGTTAACTGAAGACATTGATATACTGTTTATAGGTGCTCTTAACCCAAGGCGACAAGCTATTTTAGATCAATTAAAAGTAGTTGCCCCGAATTTAAATATTGTTTTTAAAAATAATGCGTGGGGAATTGTTAGAAATGAGTTGATTGCTAGGTCTAAAATTATATTAAATATTCATTTTTACTTATCGGGTATTCTTGAAACTCCTCGAGTTTCTTATGCAGTGGCAAATAAGAAATTTATTATCTCTGAAAATAGTAATCCCGAGGACGAGATAGAGTGGCCAGGAATAGTGTTTACTCCGTATGAAAAAATAATAGAAAACGTTATGAAATATATAGAATTACCAGAAGAACGTATTAAATTAGCAGAAAAAGCGTATAACCATTTTGAAGCAAAAAGAAGCATAGACATACTGAGCGATAAAGCGGAAGAAAAGTAATTGTGAAGAACTCTTACTTTCGTATGAGTTCTTTTTTTCGTCTATCATACTATTTTATCAAGCTAGTTCCCTCTTTATATTGTGCTTTGTATAGAAATTTCTGATAATATATAAGTATAACTGAAAAACAAAGGAGAGAAATAATTATGAAACTAGTCGTTATTAACGGTACGCCAAGAAAATTCGGTAGAACTCGTGTGGTGGCAAAATATATTGCTGATCAATTTGAAGGGGAGTTATACGATTTATCAGTAGAGGAACTGCCTTTATATAACGGGGAAGAATCACAACGTGAATTAGAAGCGGTAAAAAAATTAAAGGCATTAGTGAAAACTGCAGACGGTGTAGTACTATGTACACCTGAATATCATAATGCAATGAGTGGAGCGTTGAAAAATTCGTTAGATTACTTAAGCAGTAGTGAATTTGTTCATAAACCTGTCGCATTACTTGCAGTTGCTGGAGGCGGTAAAGGTGGCATTAACGCATTAAACAATATGCGTATTGTTGCTAGAGGGGTGTACGCAAATGCAATCCCAAAACAAGTTGTGCTTGATGGACTTCATGTACAAGACGGTGAACTGGGAGAAGATGCAAAACCGTTAATTCATGATCTAGTTAAAGAATTAAAAGCATATATGAGCGTATATAAAGAGGTGAAAAAACAACTAGGAGTTGAGTGATATGCCATCTCTGTATAAAGATTCACGCTTGTATTTCATTCTAGGGGCCAATAGTCTATCAGCTATTGGTTCCGGCATTGTTATGATAACGATTCCGTGGTTGTTAATTAAAGAGAATGGAGGAGAGACAACGTTTGGTTATGTATCCATCATCGCAACTCTTATTATGTTTTTATTAACACCGTTTATCGGGCAGAGTATTGATCGTTTTTCAAGAAAATCTTTATTATTATGTAATGAAGGTATTGGGATAGTCGTTATTGGAATGATGGCTATATGGGGATTTACTGGGCAACCTTATCATTCTATTCACTATATTCTAATATATATAGCAGGGTCATTTTACTATTTATTATTTTATCCTACAATATTTGCGTTTAACCAAGAGATATTTCAAGCAGAACATTATAAAAATTTAAGTGGAACAATGGAAATACAAGGACAGTTAACTCAAGTTATTTCAGGAGCGGCTGCTAGCTTCCTTATTGAAATCATTTCTTTAAAATGGATCTTGTTAGTAGATATGTTAACTTTTGCAGGAGCATTTTTCCTTTTCTTATGTATACCGTATGTAAAGAAAAAGGAAGTAAAAAGAAAAGTAACATTTAAGAAGCAATTGTTCGAAGGGATTCACTTTATGCAAAAGCGTCCGAAGTTCTTTTGGTTTTTACTGGCGACTTATATGCCGTTTATCGGTGTCATGATGGCAAATTATTTAATCCCAGTATATATCTCAGATCTATTAAAAGCCAGTGCCTCTGTATACGCAATAGAAGGTATGATGTACGGTGTCGGAGCGGTTCTTGCGGGAATAAGTATTCCAATTATGATGAAATATGTAAAGACAGAAGTTTCAATCGTCATGACGATGTTCATATATGTAATTTCAATTACCGTAATGATTATTGAACCTTCCGTAATGTTGTTATATGGACTTGCAATTTTTCATGCAATTGGAAATGCGGGTACAAGAGTGGCAAGAAATGTATTGATGATGGAGGAAATTCCAAATGAAGTAATGGGACGTGTAGACAGCTTATTTCGATTAATTGGTACAGGAATACGAATTGTATTATTAATGCTGTTTACAGCTGGTGTATCTAAAGTAGGTGTCATGGTACCGTTTTATTTACTAAGTTTCATATTGATCCTTTCGTTAGGAATTGCTATAAACTATGTAATCTCAAAACGTAAATTCGAAGCGAGTGTTTCTAATAAATCGATCGTTTAAAAAATACTTCTGCCTTCCTTTCTTTTTCTATATAATAAAAAGAAAGGGTAATTAACTGTTACGATTTATTTAACCAATTATA
>NZ_WIPE01000056.1:575905-576630 GCF_009760835.1 Bacillus sp. EE-W1
AATTAAATCTATCAAGTCTCATTGAATCTACCGAATCTATGCATTATGGTAAATTCAATGAGGTGAGAATAATAATGGAGTTTTTACGAGTTAGTCAAGTATCGGAATTAACAGGTTTGTATCCTAGTAGTCTTAGGAGAATGCTGATGGAACATGCTACTATTCAGAAGAATCAATCTTTTATTATCTGAAAGGTGAGTGCTCGAATAATCGCACAGTAAAGGAGTAGGCTTCTGATGATATTGGCGAAGAAAGTTAGACTAATTCCAACGCCTGAACAAGAAAAAGTGCTTAGAAACCATGCTGGTGCTGCAAGATTCGCTTATAACTATTGTAAAAGAATGAGTGATAGATACTATAAGCTATTTGGAAAATCTGTTTCACAGTTAGCTTTACAGAAACGATTTACAAAGATCAAGAAGCGAAAGAGATATGAGTGGTTAAATGACATCAACGCACAAGTTCCCAAACAGGCTTCAAAAGATTTTGATAAGGCGAGGAAAAATTCGTTCGAAAAGTACAAAAATGGTTCTCACACTTCTTATAAATCCAAAAAAGATTTAATCCAAGGATTTTATGCCAATTATGAAAGACTGATTATAGGAAAGAAAGTAGTTCATATTCAGTCTATTGGAGAAGTGAAAACAAGCCAACAACTACCAAGAAACAAAAAAACATCCAATCCAAGAGTTACATTTGACGGTCGTCACTGGTGGATTAGTGTA
>NZ_WIPE01000093.1:0-1031 GCF_009760835.1 Bacillus sp. EE-W1
AATCTTCTTTTACATAATAAACGTATTTATTATCAACTTTGTAACGATATTCATTTTTCTCTTTAAATGTAATACCATCTAAAATATTCTTTTCTTCAGCTGTTGGGTTATGAATAACTGAATCATATATTACTAAACCATCAACCATTTTTATAACGTTATTTTTAAACGCCATACCACCTGAAATTGCACCCGCTCCAAGAGCAACTAACATCGCTACCGTTGCAAGTACTTTCGTTAAGCTATTAATACGGAAATTTAATTGTGCAAACGTAAAAGCATTAAGTCCTTTTTCACTACGTTTTTTATTACTCTTTAACTTTCTAATGATAACTGGGAGAAGTGATCCAAATAGCATGTAAGTACCAGTTGTTGTTGTAATTAATGCAATAAGGATTCCCATTTCTCTTAGTTTTGCCATATAGATCATTGATGCATAGCCAATTCCTAATAAAATAACAGCAAGGATTGCAACGACACCTGTCATTTTTCCCTTTACTGCAACACGCTCTGTTTGTGCATCTGCATGTACAAGTTGCAGTACAGAAATACGTGATAACTTAATACTGTTCATAATTGCTGATAATACAAATAGTGCAAAGAAGAAAATGCAAGTAACAGTCATAGATGGAAGATAAAATGCTTTATAGCCTTCACCAGCAAATTCTAATTGTTTCATTAATAACTGTCCGATACCTTCTGCAAGTCCTACACCAACTGTAATACCAATCGCAAGAGACGCAGCACCTAATACAATCGTTTCAATAAACATAAGCAATGTAACTTTATGTTTTTTTGCTCCTAACATCATGTACATACCAAACTCTTTTTGACGAAGAGATAATAAGAAAGAGTTCGCATATAAAATATAGAAGAACGTTATAATGGCTAGTAAAAATGAACCTGCCTGGAATACGAATCCAATTGATTGAATAACTGAGTTAGATTCAATAAACGCTTTATTAAGCGCTAACGTTTGAAACATATAAAAAATTGAGATAGACATGACAAGACCAACAAGTAAGACGATA